>JAIRTW010000001.1 GCA_031254875.1 Candidatus Bathycorpusculum termitum | reverse complement strand
GTATTGTGAAAAGGGATAAGCTCATTGATGAGACTAGTGCCAGTATTATAATTGCGGCAAATAGTTTATTTTTGTTTTGCATTTTTCTTTTTTTCTCCTTTGAGCGGCGGCAACTCTGCTTTTAGAGTTACCAAGCGCTCTATAGGTTAAACCACAGCCATTTAATATTTAAACGGACGCCATAAGTCCCACTTATGACAAACAATTCAAAAAACAGCCGATGAAAAATATAAGGGATAATTCACGTTTTCTCCACATACAATGTTTGTTTTCTTTAACCAACATTTCAGATGTTAGATTTTTCGTTTAGTTTGAACACCCACCGCCATAACCACATCATCATAATAATTGAGAAGTTTTACTGTGTATCCTGTGATTAAATCAGCAACCAGACAATCAAGTCGCACAGTAAAAAACCTAATTTTGCAGTGTGACCACTGATCTGCCATGAGTAACAAGGTGACCGATAAAATTTTGTATTTGAACAATCAATATCCATTTTTTAAACATAAATGTAAGTTTTGCATCTGACAAAAAGCCTTAAGGTTAAAAGGAAAAGGGTACACAGATAGATAACATGGAAGTATTTAGTGAAAACGATGAAAGCAGAGTACTTTCTGAACTGGGCCTGACAATCAATCAGACAAGGGTTTACCTTGCACTCTTAAAGTTAGGCACTGCTTCTAAGGCAATCAGTATCTTTAAAGTATCAGGCGTAGCACGGCAAGACATCTACCGGGTACTAAGAGAGCTACAGCGCTTAGGCATAGTTGAAAAAGTAATAACAAAACCAACTCGATTCCGCGCGGCTGAACCCAAAAAAGCAACCGCCATCCTTATAGAAAAAAAGAAAGAAAACTTTCATGAATTAAATCGTAGAGCCGAAGAATTCGTCCTCATTTGCGAAAAATATACCCCATCCACCAATTATCACGAAAAAGATCAAATCGTACTGATAACAGAGAAACAATCAATTATACATAAAATCCAAGAATCACTTGAGAGAACCCAAAACACAGTTGACAGCCTCACACCAAGCATGGAAGCTTTACCCTGGTTAGCCAGCGTAGAAGAATCAATAAAAATCGCCAAAGATAAAGGCGTAAAAATAAGATGGATAACCAAAAAAACAAGCAACGATAAAAATGAAACTAAACTCTTAATGTACAGCGATCAACATAAGGCCAAGCTAGAAGATACCATGCCTCCGCCAAGAGCACAGTTCGTCATATTCGACGAAAAAGAAATAATATTATCCTTTGAAGAGGGCAATTTTGCAGAAACACCCGTCTTGTGGACAAACAGCTCATCAGTCATAGTGCTGGCCAAAAACTATTTTGAGACTTATTGGAATAAATAAAAGTCTATTGAGGGCACCACCTATTCCCGTAAACGCTTAAACAAAACCAGAGAAGATAAAAAAAGAGTTAGGCCTTGAGAATACGGTTCAGCTCTTTGCCAAAGGCATCATTAGCTTCACGAATCTTTTCTACTGCATTAATTAAGGCATCTTCTGGTTGTGTTTTGCCCTTCATGCGGAGATAGATTATGGGGCTGGAAGCTAAGGGGTGGGGCACATCGTAACCCGCAAAGTCCACGCGTTCATCCTCAAGGAGGCTTTTTTGGATGAGATTGCATATGCCATGGCTACCGCCTTCGATTTCAATTTTAAGTTCGTTTTCTTCTTTTTTTAGCACTTTAATTTTCACTTGCTTTTCCCTCTCTATAATATATCTTTACCGTAGTCTGGAGCCGTCTTGCGGCGTTCAACGTTGCCGCATTTGGGGCATTTGAGGTCATAGCGATCTTGGTTTAGCAGGGTGGAGTCTCGGCTACAGAAACCATAGAGAACACCCAAGGTCTTGTCATTGGTTGATAAGTGAAAGATTTGATTCTTTTCGCTGATAACTTTAGCTCGGATGATATCACCGGGCTTACATACATCGCCCATGGATTCCACATATCGGTCAGAAACATCACTGACATGAAGTATACCACCGAAGGTTCCAGAAATTTGTTTTTTCCCAACTTTAAAAATTTTTACCAAAACATTGTCAGATTGGGCATTGCCGATTTGTCCAAGGAGAACGGTTCCAACTTTGGGTACAACCGCGGTATTAGCAACGGGATAGACAGAAACACGACGATTCTGCAGGTCAAGAAGACTTCGACCCACAATTTTCGAATAAATTACACCGTCTTTAACATATGTTCCTGAGTCAGGAATGAATTCTTCGATAACACCAAGGCGTTCGCCAGGTATTACAAGATGGCCGCTTTTTTGTTCAGGAGCTTTTAAGGTCATGATATTTCATCTTCGTTATGTAAATAGTAAATTAATTTAATAAGCGCATAGGTTTAGTTTCTATCCTACGCAATAAACCTTTTGATAAACAACACAGATCACCAGACTCATGTTATTGACTTATGATAGCATAAGAGAAAACAAAAGACAATAACTTTTCGGAAATTCTGAACAAACGATTTGAGTCCTGAGTTTATGTAAACTACAGCGTCGTGAAAACTTCGCAAACAGCTCAGTTTGGACCCGAAAAACACAACAACCGGAGTTAGAATATAACCCGCCCTTCAGTCAATAATAAAAACAAAACCCAACACATAGAACATGCAGTTTATGCCTTACAATTAGGCCACCAACCTAATCGGTACCTGTAACTAATCTAAAGATTCTGTAAGTTCCAGGAACGCTCCGATCCAGCAGGTATTATTTCTTCGACTGTTTTTCTATAACATATAGATCAATAACGAAATCATGACGGAGTTTCCGATGAAACCCGAACATTTTGGGGATAGACATAAGCATCGAGTAGACTGCAGTTATGTCACCGCCATATTTGGCTATGAACCCCCCCAGAAACGGCGAAGGCAACACCTGAACAAAGTTACCGCGGGATTTTAGCATCCTTATTAATTGTTCATCAACTTGGGGGTGATTGTGAATCGAGTAGATTTTGTCTGCGACCTCAAGGGCTTTAACCAAAAAAGCCTGGTCTGCTTTGCGGTTTTGCACACCAAACGGAGGATTCTGCAACACTGTATCAAAACGACCGTGAATGGTAGCTATATCACTGTTAACCAAATGAACACATTTAGATAACCCAGATTTTTGCGTGTTAGTTTGAGCGGCTTTTATGGCAACAGGATCAATGTCCACCCCAACGACCTCAGCAGCACCCAAAAATGCCGCACCCAAACCCAATCGGCCGGTGCCACAACCTAAATCCAGCACAGACTTGTCGATAACATCACCATGAGTGTAGGCAGCTATGTAGAGCATGTTTGCAACTACCCTCTCAGGGGTCGTATACTGCTCTAGCTGTACCTGTGGATTGGATTGAGACTGCAAGGAAGCTACAAAGAGCTCCAGATCTAGCTTTCGAATAAGCCTTTTTTGAGCATATCTGTCCATGAAATTTCGCCGCAGAGAACCATAAATTCGTTAACTGTAAGAATGGGCTTTTGAAATTTATTTGGAGTATCAAGAGAGATACGGGGACATGCAGTATTGATGTAGGCATCGATTGCTGGAAACTCCATAAGGGTGTCGGGGTTGATTTCTCTGCCAGCCAACAAAACCGCGGTTCTGCCAGACTTTTCGGCGGCGGCTTTGGCTTTTAGGGCTTGGTCGAGATGTTTCTGCCCCAGCCTTAAACCAACAAGAATACCGACTATTTTTGCGTTTTTAGTTGCCTGTATATTTGCATAGCGTTGCCTTAGCAACTGCTGGGCTTGGTCGGCGATTTCGTGGGCACGGTTGTCATAGGGGTCGGCGATTATGGTTGGTTTGCCTGTGCCTAAAGCTATTCCAAGAGCGTGGAATATACCACCGCCGATAAAGAGAAACGCGTCGACTTCATTGGCGATGGTTTTAGCGTTACTATAGTTACAACCAATAAGTTGCCCCGCATAGGGAAGCTGCCCTGCATCACCGATAAGAACGGTTTTGCCGTTGTCAGTTAGGAGTTGTTTTACCTTGCTGAGATTTTCTATATGCTGGATTGAAGTTGTTAACCCAATTTTGCTGTAACCTAAAAGCAGGGGGATTGCTTGCTGGACAGCGGGTGTGATTTGGGTTTTAGCATGGGTTTCTATGTAGACCACGGGGATTTTGGATGATTTGACCATTTGTGTATGTCCAAAATGCACAATCAAATCTGCCTCTATACCCTCAGCGTCAGTTTGAGCTATATCACATGCCCCATAGCAGGGATCAAACGAGATAATTGGGATGGCCCCACAGGATTCCACAAGTTGGGCAAGTTTAATTGCTTCAGGCTTAAGTCCCTGGGGCATCTGGAGTAGTACACACTTAGCGCCCAGTCGAGTGATTTCTTGTTTTATTTTATCTTCTTCAAAATTGAAACTTAACATATAGTATCCACTAACAACAAATAAAATGGAAAATTAAGACAAATATTTGGGTGATTATGGGGTCCATTCCCAATCTGGGACTGGTTTTTTGATTGGTCTGCCTGCGGCGATTGCTGCTTGCTCGGCTAAGCGTTCGAGTATGATTTTTTGTTCTACTTGGGCGACGTGTTTACGTGTTGCCACTACGGCGTCGTTGTTGACAGAAATGCTGTCGATGCCTGCTCTGACGAGGAATTCTGCAAAGTCTGGCAGGTTGCTTGGCCCTTCACCACAGATACTCACGGTGCATCCGTTTTCGTGTGCTACCTTGATAAGATGAGCAATGATCCGTTTGACTGCCGGGTCACGTTCGTCAAAGTATCCCATTTGTCCGAGGCGTTCGCTGTCACGGTCAATCATGAGAACACCTTGGGTCATGTCATTGCTCCCTATGCTAAAGCCGTCGACAAGTTTGCTGAATTCATCGGCCATAACGGCGATGGAAGGTGTTTCTGCCATGAACCAGATTTTGAAGTCTTTGTTACGTTCTAAGCCTTCTTCTTTCATGATATCCAATACGGCTTTAGCTTCCCAGAGTGTTCTAACCATCGGAAGCATAACATAGACGTTTTTGAGACCCCAGTCGGTTCGGCATTTTCTGATGGCTTGGCATTCTAATCGGAAGGCTTGGATGTACCACTTGCTGATGTAGCGACTACATCCTCTCCAGCCAAGCATGGGGTTTTCTTCGTTAATTTCATATTTTTCGCCACCTTTGAGTCCGCGGTATTCATTGGTTTTAAAGTCGCTGAAACGAACCACGACTGGTCTTGGCTGGATGACGCGCGCTACTTGGGCAATGTTTTCAGCGAATGTGTCAACGAATTTTTGACTTTCACCATTATCGACAAAGAGCATGGGATGTTGGCCGATAGCACTTGCCATGATAAATTCGGTGCGCATCAAGCCTATGCCTTCAAAGGGTAAATTTTTGTACTGCTCGATCATTTCTGGTGTGCCGAGGTTTAGGTAAATTTTGGTTGCTGTGACAGGGGGGACTTCTGTTGTTTGGATTGATGCTTCGCCATTTATTGCGGGGGTGGTAGCCTGCTCGAGTATGCCTTCGTAGATGAGACCGTTTCGGGAGTCCACAGTGTATTCTTGATCTGTTTTTAGGATTTGTGTTGCTGTTTCGGTGCCGACAACACAGGGAATGTTGAGTTCGCGGCTGACGATGGCGGCATGACTTGTGATTCCGCCTTTGTCTGTGACTATAGCAGAGGCCATCTTCATAAAGGGAACAAAGTCGGGGTCAGTCATACCGGTGACAAGGATGTCTCCTTTAGTCATCCCTTTGTATGCGTCTTCAGTGTTGAGGACAACCTTGGCTTTGCCTACGCCATAACCTCTTCTGCCGGCGGGAATTCCTCGGACAACAATTTTTAGGCTTTGATCTTTGTTTTCTTCCATCTTGGTTTCTTCCGGATTTTTTGATCCAAACACTGTTTCGGGTCGTGCTTGAACCAACATTACGCTTCTGGGGTAGAGAACTTGGTCTATTGGATCTTGGTCGATTGCCCATTCGATGTCCATGGGTTTTCCATAGTGCTTCTCGACATGTTTAGCCAGCTCGGCTAAGAACGCAATTTCACTATCAGTGACGCAGGCTAATCTCTGTTCATCTTCTGCAATATCAAGGTGAATTGTTTTACCCGTATTGGGATCACGGATATACTTGATTGTTTTTTTGGCAATACGACGCTCCTTTATCTTAAGGGTCTCTTTATCAACCACAAAATTATCCGGGTTGACTGCGCCAGCTACAACGGTTTCACCTAAACCAAAGGAGCCTTCGATAATTATTTCTTTACGGTTACCTGTAACGGGATTGATTGTAAACATTACACCGGCCGCACGGCTGTTAACCATCTTTTGTACGCCGACACTGATGAAAACCTTCTCGTGAGGAAATCCTTTTTCATTACGGTAAAAGATTGCTCGAGGCGTAAAGAGACTGCTCCAGCATTTGATAACATGCTCAATAAGATCATCAGTCCCTTTTACGTTGAGGTATGTTTCCTGTTGACCGGCAAATGAGGCGTAGGGCAGGTCTTCGGCGGTTGCGCTGGAACGAACAGCAACAAAAGTGTCTTTTAACGTTAATCGTCTGTTAAGTTCGAGATAGGCGTTTCTTATAGCAGTCTCGATGTCTTTGGGCATCGACGTTTTTTCCATCAGTTCCCGGATACGTTTCGATGCCACATCATACTGTTTGGGGTCATTTGGATTTGTAACTGTTTCTTTAATTATACTATAGATTTGCTCAGAGAGCTTTTTCTCAACAATATAGCGTTCATACGAGTGGGCAGTTACTGCAAAACCAAAAGGAACAGGTAACTTCGCGTGAATCATTTCACCTAAGCTGGCATTTTTGCCGCCGACAAGGGCCACTTCAATGTTTCGTATATTATCAAACCATAAGATAAGCTCTTCTTCTTTGCCGCCCGCGCCGCTCAAATTATCTCCGACTCCGGCTGAGCCTGCTCGGTTTTACTAGGAGCCTCCTCGGTTTTACTAGGAGCCTGCTGGATTTTGGTGATAACTATTTTGCAGTGTATGGGAAGTTTCGCACTACCTCTTTTGAGGGCTTCTTTGGCAGTTTCCAAAGCGGTGGCTTTAACCCGAACAGTGATTATAGGTTGTCCTACCTCTACTTTTGCAGCAGTACCAATAGCTGTACCAAAACTGCGCCTCATACCCTGCTGGAGACGGTCAGCATGAGCACCAAAAATCATCTTGTTTTCTCTTAGGATAATGTGGGGATATGTATGAACCGTCAGGTAGTAATCGTTTATGAGTTTATCCATTAAAATGCGGTTTGTTGCAACACGCGCAGCCTCTAAGGCACTATGACGGATTTGCACCCGCTCAGTAGCAAGAAGCTGACCCTCAATATCAAACTGCCCTTTAATATCGCCCATAGTAAACTTTACAATCTTTGGCGGTGGAAAACCCCTTGCGTACTCTTTCCGTGTATATGCACGGTTTTTCACGTGTCTATAGTTTCTTGCGTGCATGCAAACTTACTCCAGTAACATACTCAGCACTGTATTTAAGATGTTTTGTTTTACTACACTAACCACATTCACTATTAAGCATATCGCCAAATTAACTCTAGCTTCCGTGTATCACTCCCCATCAATTCAAAGTTCATTCTTCAATCTTCAGATATAACCGTTTATCTTTTTATAACCAGAAACTCAGCAACAAAAGTTACTCCTCAGAAAAGCTGGTTATCACCTAAATTGCGTCGATTTTCAAAATCCAGTCGCAAACCTAACAGCACCCAAACCCTCCAAACCATAGGCGGAATCATCAGCTTATATAGCAGTTTACTTTTTCTTTCCCCAAATGTCAACATATATCTTTGTCGCAGGCAAAAATTGGATACTTTCATTGGCGGAGCTTAGTACATATTTCCAAACTAGAAACATACAGTTCAAAATTGAATATTTCTCAACTGAATTCTTCACATTTAACTTTGAAACCCCACTTGACAGCCGCACCATCAACGATTTGGGTGGAACCATAAAAATCGCACAGCTAAAAACAACATTGCCATCCAAAACTCTCAAAGAGGCCTTCCTTGAAAGGAATAAGCCAGCCCAAAAACAGACAATACAAACCAGTATCACCAGTGAAGTATTGGATGGTATGGTAAAAGCGTCTGATAAACTACTCTTTGGCATTAGTGTCTATACTTCAGACAACGCCATAAAGCCTTTGGGCGGTAGAATTCAGCGCTTTATTGGCAGTGCCATCAAAGACGAACTGGCGGCACAGGGTAAAAAATCAAGATTTATGGGTACAGGCCAAGAGCGCGGTGAAGCCCAGCTCAGCCATGTTGAGGTACTCAAAAAGAACCTAGTTGAAAATCAGGCGGAGGTTCTTCTCTGTATAGGTAAAACCCAAACCTGGGTCGCCAATACTGTTGCTGTGCATAATCCTTTTGAATTCCAAAAAAGAGATATTTATAAGCCTAATCAGCGGGTGATTTTTGGTATGCCACCGAGACTGGCGCGCATGATGGTTAACCTGTCAGGTTGCATGCAGGGGAAAATTTTGCTGGACGCATTCTGTGGCGTGGGCACTATTCTCCAGGAAGCCTTGCTTGAGTATGCAACGGTTGTTGGGATGGATGTTAATTCGTGGTGTATTAAGGCAACAGAAGAGAACCTTGCATGGCTCACAGCTGAATATAGCATTTCTGGGGCGGATTTTCGGGTTTTGCAGGGGGATGTGGGGCGGTTAGCTGAGAAAGTGGGGGTTGAAAGTGTCGACTGTATTGTCTCTGAACCCGATTTGGGTCCGGCCCTCCGGGAAACTCCAACGGGGCCTTATGCACATAAAATCATCGAGAAACTCGAGCCGCTGTTTTTTGGGTTCATAGAAGAAGCATATCGTGTGCTAAAACCGAGGGGACGGCTGGTTGTGGTTACACCGGTTATTCGCACCCGTTCCCGTGAGGCAGTGACGATGTCCCTTGATGAGAAACTTGGAGAGGTTGGTTTCAAGCGGGTTTATGCGTTCACTGATGATATGTTTAGTTCAGAGGCGCCTGAGCATGGACGTCTTATGGGCGCAACATCACTTGTTGAGATGGATGAACGCCACAAAATCGGCAGAGAAATTCATATCCTCCAAAAATAGCTGCTACCGGCAGATACAATTTATTAATTCGTTCGATAAACTGTTTTACCTAACCGAGGCATCAAATATGGCGGCAAATCAGCCTAAAGCACGTCCCAACTGGGACCGATACTTCTTGGATATGTGTGAAGCGGTAGCGGCACGGGCAACCTGTGATCGGGGCAAATGCGGTTGCGTCATCGTTAAAGATAAACGCATCATGACCACTGGGTATGTCGGTGCCCCCGCCGGGTTGCCGCACTGTTGCGAGGCAGGCCATGACATCCGCCAAATGACCAACGGCAACGGTGAAGTAAGCATGCACTGTGTCCGCACACTCCACGCCGAACAGAACGCTATTCTCCAAGCCGCACGATTTGGGATTCCCCTAGAAGGTGCCACATTGTTCTGTAAAATGACGCCCTGCCGCACCTGCGCTATGATGATAATTAACGCGGGTATCAAACGGGTTGTGTGTGAGAAACGCTACCACGCCGATACTGACACCATCATTATGTTTAAGCAAGCAGGAATTGAGCTCTGTATAATGAATGACGAAGTCATAAAATATGACAATCAATAACATCTCAAAAGCACAGCTCACAGTCCTTTTGCTCTAAGGGAGAGGCGTTTTGTGTGTTTTTTGTCAGTAGGCGTTATACAACAAGGTCGGCCATGTCGACACTGCCTTCATAGATTTGTTTTAAGAAAGATACTACGGCTAGAATTTGGGGCATTAAGTCCACGGAGGAGTTTTTTGTGGCGTTTTCAAGTTCTATGTTGTTGGCCTCGATTTTTGTTCGCATATTGCGGACATTTTCGGCTATCGAGATGTCTTTGTTTAAAAAGGATTTAAAGGCTTGTTCGCTGGCTTCAAAGCATGTGAATTGTAGCTCTATGAGTAGTTTACGTACTTCGCCGGAGAGTTTGGTATCCTCTATTGAGAGGGTAGTGGTTGCTATTTGGACACAGGCGTCGCCGATGCTCTCGATTAGACTTGCGGCTAGACGGTAGTCTAGGCATTCGATGGGTGTGATTTCGAATTTTTCGCCTTGTCTTGGGTTTTGGATTATGGTACGCAAAATTCTGACGAGCAGGAAATAGAATTTATTGTTTTCATCGTCGCGTTCGATGACGTTTTTTGCCATGTCGGTATCGCGGTTGATAAAGGAGTTGGCGGCGTCTCGAATCATTAAGGCGGCGCTGGCTTGGTTGCGTTGGAGTAGTTTTTTTGGTGAGGTGAAGGGTTGTTGCATCATGCATTGCAGGACCATCATGGTGGTGGTTTCTTCTACAATCATCAATCCGGCTAGGGAATTTGCGGTGGATTTGATTTGGTTGCGTATGGTTGAGTCTATGCGGTTTTTAGTTTCAACGCGGATTAGATCATAGCCTAAAAGGTAGCGGCCGATGATTTCTCGGTTTAGGTAGGGTCCGAGTTTGAGGGTGATTATTTTTGGTTGGGGTTCTGTATCAAATTGGGTGTCGACTAAGAGTTTGCCATCGTTTGATATTTCTAGATTTATCTGGGAACCTTTTTGGAGGCCTTGGTTTTTTGCCCAGTCTCGGGGTAGGCAGATAAAGTAGGTGCCGGTTGGTGTCTGTTGAACCTTGCGTAATTCGCCCATGTGATAACCACCAGGTATAATCTGTTTAAACATTTGAGTATTTATATGAATTATTTCAAAAGCGATATATCGGCATAATAAAAATACAATTAGCCCACCACTGAGCTCTAACTAACGAGGGGGATGACTCTAGCTAACTACTAAAAGCCGGATCGGCAACAAAAAAAGTAAATAACTCACACCGCAATACTGCCTAAACATCAAAACATCAATATGGGCAAGTGGATGAGCACGCAGGATAAACTTCAAAGAGCCATCGAAGCAACCATCACTGCAGGTTATCAGTTAAACAGCGAAGCCTTCGAGTTTCTCATCCAAAACGCAGAGACAAACGACCCCTTTGAAATTATAAAGGCGGCATTGCAGAAAATCGAGGCCCTATCAGATAAACCCATGTTTATCGAGCGGACTTTTCTTGAAGCAATCATGCAACAATCCACCACGATTATTCGAGAAGCAACCAGAGAACAAGTAGAAGAGCCTCAGCCGGCTTTAGCGCCAAATTACTCTAAACCTCAAACCGTGGAACAACGGTTTAGCGGCACAAACAATGACTTTTATCCCTATGCCAAAGACATCCCCTCAGAACTCAAAATCCTCGACGACGCCACAGGCAAACTCACCTCTAATGGCACCCTAGAAGAATACAAAGGCCTCTTCCAAGACCGCTTCAAACGCTTAGAGAAAATACTAAGACAACGCATGGACGTTAAAGCCGCCACACCCATCACAGAAGCCCTCAAGTCCCAACCTAAAACCAAACTTAAAGTCATCTGCATGCTAATCGAGAAGCGAGACTCCAAAAACAATACCATCCTCTCTGTAGAAGATTCAAACGGCAGTGCAACCATTCTAGTTCCACAAAAAGCACCCGAAGAAGTCAAAAGAAAAGCCCTTATGCTCCTCCCCGACACCGTTTTCTGCGCCGCAGTCATCAAAACCAAAACAAACCTCTTGATGGCGGAAGACATTATTTTACCCGAAGTCGGTAGAAAAATGCCGCAACATGCACAAGAACCCGTCTATGCAGTCTTCACCTCAGACATCCATATTGGTAGCACAAAATTCACCAAAGAAGCCTTCAGACGCTTCATACTTTGGCTCAGAGGAAAATATGGAACACCCGCAATGCGGGAAATAGCCGGCAGAGTAAAGTACCTCTTGATTGCGGGTGATATCGTTGACGGTGTTGGCATCTATCCAGGGCAACAGATGGAATTAACCATTCGCGATATACACAAACAATACAATTTTGCAACCAAATATCTAGAAAAAATCCCCAGTTACATCGAAATTGTACTCTCACCAGGCAACCATGACGCCGCACGCAAATCCCAACCCCAGCCCGCCATCCCAGAAGGCTACCTAACAGCCATCAAGGATAAACCAAACATTCACTCCGTTGGAAGCCCCTGTTATCTCAGTCTACACGGCATTGAAGTCTTGATGTTCCATGGCGTGAGCTTAAACGACATAATCGGAGTTGTGCCAGGTATGTACAACGACCATCCCGAAACCTCGATGAGGTTGCTGATGCAGTGTCGTCATCTAGCACCGGTATATGGCGGAAAAACCATGCTCTCACCCGAAAACCGTGACTATCTCGTGGTTGATAAAGTTCCAGATATATTCCACGCGGGCCATATCCACGTTAATGGTCTTTGTAACTACCGCGGGGTTTTAGTGGTGAATTCAGGCGGTTGGCAAGAACAGACAGAGTATATGGAGAAATTGGGATTGGTTCCCACACCAGGAAAGGTGCCGGTAGTAAACCTACAAACAAGAGAGACTATGGTTTTGGATTTTCTATAGTCATTAGTTCGAGTTTTTATGAGTGGTTTTCGGGGAATATACAAGCAACTGGCTGAAACGGTTGTCACCACCAAAGACGTCACGAATTAGACCACGACTGATTTCAAGGCGGATTTTTTTGGTTCTGCCATATCGACCCATACTAACAACCTTGGCGTTCACCAATCCCATGGAATCGAGTTCGTTGACAAGGGTACCTAGGCGTCTTTGTGTTAGAAGACCCGCACCCATTTCGCCGCATAATTCATTATAGACGTCATATATTTCGCCTGTGGTAGCACTGGGTTTGTTTAGGTGATATACACTTAGGAGCACCAATTTTGAGTGCAGGGTTAGATTTATGAGGGCTTCGATGACACGGTTATGTTCGATATGTTTTTCGGCTTGGCGTACGTGTTCTTCAGTTACGGCTTTTGCACCTTGACGTTCAGCTACCTCGCCTGCAACCCGTAATAGATCCAGGGCGCGTCGTGCGTCACCGTGTTCGGCTGCGGCTAGTGCGGAGGATATGCTTAGGGCTGAATCTGAGAGGACCCCGTCTTGAAAAGCGAGTTTGGAGCGTTCAAGCAGTATATTTCGAAGTTCCTCTGCGTCGTAGGGACGAAAAACTAGTTCTTCTTCGCTAAGTGAGCTAAAGACACGGGGGTCTAGAAATTCTTTTAGGCGTAAATCGTTGGATATACCGATGATGGAGACTTTGCTTTTATGGAGGGTTTCGTTGATCCGGGTGAGTTCGTACATAAAGGCGTCGCCTCGGTCTTTGATTAGGGCGTCTACTTCATCAAGGACTATTATGAAGATTATACGGGATTGGTCTAGTCCGGAGCGGAAGCGGTCAAAGACTTCGCCGACGGAGAGACCTGTAAAGGGAATACTTAGGCCTACGCTCTGACTAAGGCTGGCAAATACGCGGTATTCTGAGCCGGTCATGCGGCAATTGATGTAACAGAATTTTACTTGGGCACCGTATTCTTTGGCCTTTGATTCTAAGTGGCTGAGTACGTATTTTGTGACAGCAGTTTTTCCTGTGCCGGTTTTGCCATAGATAAATATGTTTGAGCAACGTGCTGCTTTTAGAACGGGTGCTACGGTTGAGCCTAAGAGGCGTATTTGGTCTTCTCTGTGGGGTAATTTGTCTGGAAGATAATCATGCCTTAAAACCTCTCTGTCTTTAAACAAGCGTATGCCATTAACGAAGCTGTCAAATACTTCATCCAATACCGAGTTTCCCATGTGTCCTTTCTTCCTTTCTTTACAAAGGTACAACCGATATTTCGAGTGGAACAAATAAAGGATGTAGTACAAAAAACTGGTTTTAGACTAAAACATTTCTAAAAGCAAGGGGAAACAGACAGCAACACCAAGTTAACACACACCCCAAAGTTTCTACTGGAAAAACAGTTGCTATAAAGAAAATTCCTATAAATATAATATATATAAATATACTCTAAGTAAGGAATTAGCTATATCTATATTAATAGTTGCTATCCAAGAAATTAGACAAAACTTCTGTGAATATTTTTTTAGCTTCTCTAGACTTCTTTTTTGCCCAAAAATCTTCGAGCGGAAACATAGGGGTGTCTCTACAGCTCTAAGTCCATGGAAAAATATCCTAAAAACACCGCCGATCCGCTTGGACTGAGCCTAACTTGAAATTTTTGCCGACAAAGGGTACATGTTAACTCTGCTATGACTTCACAGCATTTTACTGTTCACAAAACTGTGAATACATGTAAAATAGCATTAAATCTGCCGCTTTACTATGCCTCTTTTCTTGAGAATTACCCTAATTCTGTTCTTTTACAGTGAACAAGGCACCCCTACACTTCTACTGGAAAACCCAAACCAAGCCGCCAAGTTAGCCATTTCACAAATATATTTTCTTGTGAAGCCGGTTATTCCAAAAGCAATACAAAAACAGCTTATTTAGAAATTTAACGTCTAATTTACATCTTTTATAATTACTCATTTCACCATCACAGTTATAAGGTGTGAAGTGGAGAGTTTGTGAACAACCTATAGGTGTACAGTGTGCCAGCTCGTAAAATGCGCGTTGAGCTCTTCGACAGCGATGGGAATCGATACACCATTGCTTTTGAGGGTCAAGTGACCCGCGACAAAGCTCTACGTCTCCTAGATTTAGTCGAGCTGTTGGGCGGTGCACCAAGCGAAAACCCCGTTGTCAACACCGGTCCAACGATGCCTAATCGGCAACTATCGCGTTTTGAAAAGGTTCAACTTGTTATCCAGAAAAATTTTCCCTTAATATGGTTCTCCTCAAAAGATATCCAGACCATCTATGAAACAGAACTCAAAGAACCCGTTAGCCTAAGCACCATCTCCACCTATCTGGCACGCATGGTCGACAAAGGTATGCTGTTAAGAACCGGTAACTCAAACAGCCTCAAATACAAAACAGCTCCAAACATTGCACCAGCAATAAAACAACGTATAATAAAATAAGCACTTCACAACCGTTCACAACTCTTCACACAATTCTAAGAACAATTTATGTACGTCAAGTTGCTGGATTTTCAACTTTTTGTAGTAGCATTTCCATCTCTTTCTTTATGCTGTAACGGAAAGGAAGTTTGCCTGCTTCCCTCTCCAAATAACCGTCCTCATAGAGCTTCTTCATCAACCGTGCAGTATGTTCCCGGCTTAGATGCACTCGCTCTTTGATTTCCGGTGCCGTTTTGGATCCCTCCTTGGAAAGCATTTCTAGAACTTGGATTTCAGTATCTGTCAATGCGGCTAACGCCTTATCGCGTTTGATGGGTATGGGTGGCAACATAATTTCAGTTGCGATCTGGGACTGGGGCGGCGGAGCAGTAGCTATCTTTTTGAGTTGTTCTTCAAGATCTGCGATTTTGATTTTAAGAGTTTCCTGTGTAGCATCTAGGTCTTTTAGTTTTGTTTCCAGTTCATACAACACTGAGATGACATTTGTGTTGTGTTGTGTGTTTTCTGTTTGATTCTCTGTTATTGCTTGTGACATTGTTTGGTATGATTGAGTGAGAGTGTATAGCTGAGTTTCTATGGGTTCTATTTTGTGTTCTATTGTTTCTGCTTTTCTGTAACTCACATCTGCGGTGGTGTAGCTTCCCTCAACCTTTGATACCATCGTATCAAACTTTGTTGATTCACGTTTAAGTTCACGGTCAAAACTCAACACTATATCTTCGAGAAAATCTTTGGCTTTCTCGTATTCTTTGTGTGCCATTTGTATGTGTTTGTAGTATTGGTGTGCCGCTATTGCTGTAACGGCTACTAAAACACCAAAGATTAATAGTGTGAGGTCAACCGTGATTTTCTCCCTCCGTGATTTAGCTGTGACTTAACCGTGATTTCAACGGTTGCATCACACATCACAGTATCTCCATGGACTTTTTAAGGTTATCGGTGATATGTTTCCATGCAAAGTATGACATCACATATCACAGTATCTTTATGGAGCTTTGTTTTGATATTTATTCATGGACTTAAAAGGCGAAAATTTGGGCTTGATTAGTTAATTATAACCTAAATAATGCTTATTTTGACCGGTTATTTTCTCCTTAAAAAAGTGGTAAAAAAATACGTGAAAAACTGTGATTTGTGACGTCACAATGGCCCTTCTGAGGTACTGGAAAGCCGTTTTAGGCTCGTTTCTAGCTCATTTCTGATGATTTCTATGACTTTTTGATGATCTTTTAACTCCTCTTCTTTGTTTGGTATGTTCTGGTGGGCCTCGACATATTCTTGCAGTTTATTGGCTATTTCGAGGTACGGGTCAAGAGTTGTGCTCTCAAAAACACCCAAATACCCTAAAAGTAACACCGTGTAGATGGACTTAATGACATTTTCGCGGGACTGTTTTAAAGTCCTATTAAAGCTACCGCGGCTTATTTTGGCTCTTGTTAGGCGTAAGGCGGCTTTATCATCATACTTTAGCTGTTTGTCCGATATATTTTCGGATAAAACGTCTATAAGCAACGTTTCCAGTTGGATTTTTGTTAATTGGCTGTTTTTGGCCAATATTTTTACAATGGGGTCATTTAATGCCCCATTTAACCAGGCTGTTACACCATCTTTTAACTTCAAACTACTGTATTCCTCCATAGTCTAAATGGATACAGATTTGTATACTAACTCATGTTTTTATCCTTTCACCCCCTCAAAAACCTAATTTACCGCATTAAAATGCGGATAAATAAGCCTTTATTCAGTTAAATGACTGGTTAAATCTAATGTTTTGAAATTTAACGCTTAATTTATGCCAGTTGACATAGAAAAGGCTAATTTCTCGGTATTTTTTTACGTCCAGCTACCTAAACTTTACATAAAAAATGCACTTTTGCAAACACCCCCAAATTCCCCCGCCCAATTTTAACATTTCCAGTGAAATAAAACACACTTTTTTAACCCTAAACTAGCACCAAAACATACTCTCACACCCTAACCTCACAGGTGTTATTGCCAAAAAACCGTTGTGACATCACCTAATCACGCCTAAATCACGGTGATTTCACCTAAATCACTTGACATCACAGCACTGTGATGCATCTGTGATACCATTTTACAGAATCAAACTCGTATGTGAGCTAAATCTCCTCGGAGAGTTGCCTCAATTTATCATAGAGTTCCGGACGCAAATCCCGCAGAACAGGAATAAACGCTTCAGCCATGCGTAAATCCGAAAAATCAACCTCACAAACCACAAAATCTTGCTCATTAACCTTGGCTTTAGCTAAAACATCACCTGTGGGGCCAACAAGACGACTTCCACCCCAAAACTGCAAGCCATCCTCCACACCCGAGAGATTAACATAAGCCAAATATGCCGTATTTTCCAAGGCTCGAGCTGCAGTCAAGATTTCAAAATAACCACGACGAACCGCTGGCGACGCAGAAATACAAACAATAAGCTGTGCGCCATTCAAACGGGGTAACCTAAACGCTTCGGGAAAGAAAACATCATAACAAATCGTCAATCCGATGTTACCTATGCTGGTTTGGAACACCGCCGGCTCATATCCCGGACGGAAATACCGTTTTTCTTCAAACACACTATGAGTAGGCAGATACATTTTACGGTATTTACCAATATAACCCCCCGGTCCCACAAACACAGCGGTATTATAGAGCGTAGCTTGGGTTTTTTCACTCAACTCCGGCATCCCAAAAATAATATGTACACCCGTCTTTTTGGCCAGTTCCTCAACTTTTTGCACTGAAGGCCCAGGAATTAGCTCAGCTTGCTCATAAACCTGATCATAAAGAATGTAGCCTGTAAGAGACATCTCGGGAAAAATCGCTAAATCTACCCCCTGCTCCTTTGCTTTAAACGTTAATTCTTCAAATTGGGCAAAATTTACCTCCTTGTTTTCTCGTCTGCTGCTGATTTGACAGAGGGCAAGCTTGATTTTGGTTTTCATGATACTTCTCTTTTAGTAGGTGTGTCTTGGGAGCCTAAAATCATTTCCCATAGTTCGAAAACCAAGTTTAGGCGCAAGAGGCACTCTGCGTTTATGCTCATTTGCCAGCAACCGAGCCTTAACCCTATCAACGATACCCTGCTCAATATCTAGTTGCTCAGCAATTTCCTCAGGCTTCATAAACCGCTCAAGCCCATAGAGAATGAGGTCAAGAGTTTCATACCTAATTTCCAGTTCCGATTCTGCAAGTTGTTCGGGCCACAGCGCTGGTGTCGAGGGTTTTAACGCCAGTTCTTTTGGAATTCCCAAATACAGCGCTAGCTTACGCACCTGGCTTTTATAGAGATCAATGTTTGGTGTAATGTCTGCTGCGGCATCGCCCCATTTAGTAAAGTAGCCCATCATGGTTTCCGACTTGTCTGAGGAGCCGCAAACGATACGTTTTTGGTTGTTAGCATAGTAGTAGAGAAAAATCATGCGTGTTCTGGCTTTGATGTTTCCTTTACAGAGTCGGTCCGTGCGGTCATAGACGGGGATACTTTTGTAGATACCGTTTAGAGCTTCTGTCATATCGCAGAGTTGTGTCTGCAGGTGGAATTGGTTGGCGATGGTATTAGCGTCCTCCAGATCTTTTTGCTTGTTGGTTTCTTTTTCTGGAAGCAGAAGCGCCAAGACATTCTCGCCTCCCACAGCCAAGCTTGCCAATGCCGCAACAGTTGCACTGTCAACTCCCCCACTTAGCCCCAAAACGATGCCTTTTGCTTCTGCGGTTCCAACGTATTCTTTGATGAAGCGGCAGATCCTTTTCTGTACCTCCCCAAAATCCATCTCCAATATAGAAGGTGTCAATTTCACAAGATCCACGTTCCTATGCATGGTGAGTAGGCAAGTATTTAAGGACAGGCATAAATATTATGCAACATCATCAGATATATAACCAGAAGGCATTTGTATGGGGCGCAGACGGAAAAAAGTTGTTCATATACCAAAAAAGAAGTTACCGAAATTCTTCTCCTGCCCTAGATGCGGAAAGGAAACCATCCGCGTAGAAATCTCACGGGAGGAAGGCGGACATGCCGTTGCCCAATGCAGTAGTTGTGGACTCAAAGAGGACTTTACAATTAAAGCACCACAGAGCGAGGTTGACGTCTATTGTATGTTAACCGATAGAATTTACGGATCCGCAAGAAGAACCCCCGCCGCAGGTCAGTAAACACATTTTATGGTAACCGGTAACCAAACATCTAATCTCTCCTTTGTATATTTTCGTTGGTTTCGAAAGCCAAAATAACCCTTAGTGCATATTTTGACTGTGAGCTGACCGCTTGAACATAAGCAAGGGCTATAAACTCTACATTCAAACGATGGAAGACGAACTCAAACGTCTCTACGCCATAAGCGACAGTGCCCGATCCATGGGATTAGACCCTGCGCTTAAAACTGAATGCATCATAGCACAAGACATCGCGGATTTGGTTGAGGGGTTAGTTGGACCTAAAGGCGTTGCTGTTAGCATTAGAGAACTCAGTAAGACTATGCCTCGAGAAGAAATCGCTTTCTATGCCGCTAAAGAAATAGCCCAGGGTCGATTTGCTCTAACTGACGAGGAAAAAGAACCTGAAAAACTAGCCGAGCAGGCCATCCGCACAGCGTTGGCGATTTTCACTGAAGGCTTAACCGCTGCACCAATTCAAGGCATCGCCCAAGTGAAAATTAAAAAGAATGCTGACCAAACTCGATATCTTGGAATCTACTTTGCCGGCCCCATCCGTTCAGCCGGAGGCACCGATCAAGCCTTAACACTTGTCGTTGGCGACTATGTACGGCAGGAACTGAGCTTAGACGTTTACAAGCCAACCGAAGAAGAAATCTCTCGCTTTATAGAAGAACTCCGACTCTACGAACGCTCAGTTGGCCGCTTCCAATACCACATCCCCGATGAGGAACTCCGCAAAGCACTTAACCTTGTTCCAGTTGAATGTACCGGTACCGAATCAGACCCCGTTGAAGTCTCCTCATACCGCAACCTAGAACGGGTAGAAACAAATCGTGTCCGAGGCGGAGCCCTTCGTGTCATAAACGACGGCATCGTCGGTCGCGCATTAAAGGTCAATGTTATCATCGACAAACTCGGTTTCTCAGGCTGGGAATGGCTCAAGAGCTTTAAGAAAAAATCTGAGAAGAAATCCGGCGGCTTTATGGACGACGTGATTGCCGGTCGTCCCATCTTTGCGTTTCCCTCAACACGCGGCGGCTTTCGGCTTCGATATGGTCGATCAAGAAACACCGGCCTCTCCGCTGTGGGCATCCATCCTGCCACCATGCTTGTCGTGGAAAGCTTTCTAGCCGCCGGTACCCAGATGCGACTAGAACTTCCTGGCAAAGGCGGCGTTACCCTGCCTGTGGACAGCATCGAGCAACCTGTGGTGTTACTTAAAGATGGCTCAGTGGTTAGGGTATCACTGGAGAATTATGAATCCACTGTTAAGGGTAAAATTCAAAAAATCCTATTTCTAGGCGATATGCTCATCGATTTTGGCGACTTTCTCTACAGCAACAAGGCGCTTCCCCCCTCGGGATACGTGGAGGAATGGTGGGTAAAGGACCTCCAAAACGCCCTTGCAAAGTACGACGGCGATTACACCAAAGTTGTTAATGACTATCCCGTTTCTGCTGAGCGTATTGAGGGATTCATATGTGATCCCTTCAAAAATAAGCCTACAACCAAAGAAGCTGTTGCTCTTAGCCAAAACTTGGGTATCCCGCTATCCCCCAGCGCAACCTTTTTTTGGACAAATCTTTCAACGCCTCAAGAAATAGCCTCTTTGCGTAACTGGTTTTTAGCCTGCGAAGTAACCCTAATCGATGATGGGGTGGTTACAAAAATCGCCGGTATAGCCAGTGATGAGGTTGTTAAGGTACTTCGTAAAATTTTTGTCCCCTACAAATTTGTCGATGATACAATTGTTATAACTGGGGAAGATGCGGCTGCTATGGCTTTTACTCTTGGCTATGGGACCCCTCGTCTAACTGAACCTCTGCAGGTTGCTCCTGTGTTGGAATTGCTAAGTCTATTGTGTGGTGTTTTGGTTAAGGATAAAGCGCCGACTTATGTGGGTGGTCGTATGGGTAGACCTGAGAAGGCTAAACACCGTGAAATGCGTCCCATGGTACATGTATTGTTCCCAGTGAGTTTAGCAGGGGGTTCTCACCGTGACCTCTGTGCAGCGGCTAAGAAAGGGCCTGTTTTTGTCGAGTTAGCCAAACGCAAATGCCCCAGTTGTAAATCCTACACCATAAAAATAAAATGTAATACCTGCAAGGTCCTAACGGTTTGCGAAAAGGTTTGTCCTCGGTGTTGTCGTCCCCTCAAAGATAATTATTGCAGTATCTGTAAAGCTGATGCGGTGTTCTATCAGCGTCAGCCTCTCAACTTTAAAGAATTGCTCTCGACTGCGAGTAGCAACCTTGGTTGTTCAACCCCTAAAATGTTGCGTGGTGTGAAGGGCTTAACCAGCGCCAGCAAAACACCTGAAATTATCGAAAAGGGTATTCTGCGGGCAAAGCATGGTGTATCCACCTACAAGGATGGTACCATACGTTTCGACGGCACTAATGCACCACTCACGCATATCACGTCTGCTGAAATCGGGGTTTCCATTGAAAAGATGCACCAGATGGGTTATCATGCAGACATCCACGGCTTACCTCTAATCGATCCTCAGCAAGTTTGCGAGCTAAAAATTCAAGACGTTGTCATCCCCTGGAGCGCCGGCACATATTTGGTGCAGACGGCTCGCTTTATCGATGAGCTTCTCACCCGTGTCTATGGGCTTCCCGCTTTCTACAATGTCACAAAACCCGAAGATATGGTTGGCCATCTAATCTTTGGTTTAGCTCCCCATACCTGTGCCTGTATTCTGGGAAGAGTCGTCGGTTACACTGATCGCAACTTGATCTATGCTCATCCCGTCTGGCATTCTGCTAAGCGTCGGGATTGCGATGGCGACGAAGATGCTATCATGCTAGCCCTTGATACACTGATTAACTTTTCTCGGGACTTTTTACCCTCGCAAATAGGTGGTATCATGGACGCACCCATATTGCTTATCCCATTTGTAAACACCCAAGAGGTGCAGCGACAGGCGCATGACTTTGATGTCAGTGCCGCCTATCCATTAGAATTCTACAAGCAAACTCTAATCAAAGGTGACGCTCGCCCCATCAGTGCATTCATGGATGTTATCAGCCATCGGTTGGGCACAGAGGGCCAATTTGAGGGCTTCCAATTTACCACCCCCTGTACTGATATCAATCTTGGCAACGCCAACAGTAGCTACAAAGAATTCAAATCCATGATTGATAAACTTAACATGCAGTTGGGTCTGGGAGAAAAAATTGATGCGGTCGATGCCAAACGGGTTGCCCTAAAAGTCCTAAACACTCATTTGATGCGTGACATCGCTGGTAATATGCGTGCTTTTTCCACTCAGGGGTTTCGTTGTAAATCCTGTAACGCAAAATACCGTCGTTTACCTCTTAGCGGTAAATGTACTCGATGCGGCGGAGCTCTCACTCTTACGGTTTATCGAGGGAACATTGAAAAATATCTCAAGGCGGCCCAGCAGCTCGTTGATAAATACGGGTTGCCTAACTATTATACACAACGCATGAATCTCATCAAAGAAGAAATTACTTTGATGTTTGATAACAAAAAACCCAAGCAAGTCACGCTCTTTGACTTCAAATAGTTTAAAGCTTTTCAAGCATAACTATGCACTAATTAATGGTGGGCATCATAAAGCAAACTTGGCATCCCAACGCTTATCTAAAAAGTATTCGGAATGTCCGCAGTGGGCTCTCTGCTCGAACCAAACTTTTGGTGTTGCTTGATCGCGAGGCTTTAAGTGCCGTTAAACTCGCTCAAACCTCCCGATTGAACTACAATGTTGTGATATATCATCTCCGTCTTCTAAAATGCGAAGGAACTGTCGAGCGCAGAGGTAGTCGCCGCTACATTTGGCTCGCGACGGGTTTGGGGCAGAAGCGTCTGGGCTAACTAAAATGTACACTGACAGGGTGATGAGGCGCATTTGGGGCATTTGTTTGGGTACTTTGCAAGTGCGGCTTTCTCGAGATCTATGCCCATAATGTTTGCTAGTGATGCCAGCCAAGCGATGACATCGGCGAATTCTTTTTCGGTAGCTTCACGGTTGTTGTTTTTGAGTTCTGCACCTAACTCTTGAACTTCATCCATCAGCCAGCTAAAGGTGCCCTCGACACCACGTGTGTTGTCCCGTTCAAAATAGAGGCGTCTCATCATTTCTTGGAATTCACTTATCTGCATAGCGTTAACCTTAGAGAGAACTGTTGCTCTGCGGTTATAAAGTTAAGTGGTTTTTCTGTGTTTGGTTGATGCTTCTGTATACCAAAATCTGCAATTTTAAACAAATTTTTATAAAATTCATTAATGGCTAAACAAATGTGCATATATGTGCGCGGCGTCTATTATTTTTGAGGTCTATGCTGGTGAAAAGGTTCTGGAGACTAGAAGCCCCTCCGTTGCTAATCGCAGTAAGCTAAATACATACATTTTTCTTATTGAAACCGTAACTCGTTATGTGTAACCATAGGCTTTTAGCTCCGAATCCACCTGAAATAGATTTGTCCAAAAGTAGATTTTTTGGCAAAGCTTAATTAGTTTAAGCCCATATTAGGCATATATCACGCTTTAGGCTGTTGATGTTTAATGGGTATGAGAAAGCGAAAGAAAGAAGGCGGCCCAATGCCTGCGGCAAGTGCTGGTTTGCTGAGGTTCTTTGAGGAAGAAACCGAAGGTATAAAGATCCGCCCTGAACTGCTCGTTGCCATAGCTGTTTCATTTATTGTTGTTTCAGTCTTAGCTAGAGTCTTCTTCTAAGCTCCTTTTCAACTTTTGGAGTAATCAATTCTTAAACTTTAGTTTTGGGCCTCTTATATATTTGGAAATAAGTATTTTAATGTACAAAGTTAACGAAAAATATCAAATGTATTATCCCTAAAAATTAGATTATAAGGTGTCTAAAAACAATTTCTTGTTTTCTATCTGCTACCTCTGGGTTGAGCCGCGGGCAGAACTTCTATTCTTTGAACGGAATTTAGGTTTAGGTACAATTCTCCTCTTTCTTCGCGGCTAGCCACCTGTGGAATTGGTTGGGCCATAGTGGAGCGCAAAACGATTGCTTCTGCCTCAGAGAGCCAGATGCCTGAAAGGGGTGCCTGAGTGACCGCTACTAGGGTACCTTCAAAACCGTAAGACGGGTCGAGAATGACGCGGATTTTTTTGCCAACATTTCGCTCCAGCATGTAGAAGATGGAGGGGGGCAATTCTTGCTCGGGCATAGATAAGACTTCAGGGAATATTACTAATAGTGGTTATGGGATAAAACCGTATCTGTGGTTGGGCATGTTGGTTTGGGTGCTTTAAGCGGTAACATCCTGTTTTTTCACGGTTATTTTTGCCATTTTTATGTTAAAACATGATTCCATGTTTTTTATGTTATGAAGGTTCATGTCTTTAATGACATCTCTAGCGGCTGTTCACAACAGATTTTTCTGATCGTCGCATGGAGGCTAACCTTCTTTGGCGGCTAAGAAAAAACCGTCTATCCCCCTACGAACGTTAATATAGATTAAGGTTCACCCGTATTTAGGAGTGGTGAGTATGTTTAAAAGCGTTGGTTTAGTTGCTCGATATGACCAAAAGCAGGCGCTAAATCTTTCTAATGAGCTGGCAGAATACCTTGTCAAGAAGGGTTTGAAGGTTTACATAGAGGATTCTCTTGCCGGTAAAATCACAAGCAAAGAGCAATTCATCCCACTCGCCGAGATGAAAACTGATTTTATAATCGCCATCGGCGGCGACGGCACCATACTCCGAGCCGCCATAACCGCGCCTAAACCCGAGCCTCCTCTTCTCACAGTTAACATGGGTGTCCGGGGGTTCTTAACTGAAGTTGAACCCCAAGATGCCTGTAATGCTGTGGACCGTATCCTAAGAGGTGACTATCGCATAGAAAAATCCACAAAGATGGCGGTATGTGCCGGTCAAGAAGTCCTCCCCGACGCCCTAAACGACGTTGTCATCTCCACAGGGGATCCCTCCAAGATACTCTACGCCGAGATCTGCAAAAACGGCAAGCCCATCCTCAAATGTCAAGCCGACGGCTTAATCGCCAGCACCCAAACCGGTTCCACTGGCTACTCGCTTTCCGCAGGCGGCCCCGTGCTGGATAATGAGGTTGACGCATTTGTGCTAACGCCCATCTGCTCTTTAACAGTGTTTCATTCCTTGGTATTTCCTGCAGATTCCACCTTGACCTTTAATGTACTTAAACCCGAAAGGATGCTGGTTTTAATCGACGGTAATTACCGCAAGCAGATAAGTACTGACGCATTAACGGTGAAAGTGACAAAATCAAAAAACGTAACTTCCTTCATACGGTTTGAAACCAACTTCTACGATCGGCTTCGCAACAGATTACTCTTCAAGGGAACCGAATGAACCCCTCCAATGACTCTATCAAACGAATAGCAGTTTTAGACGCATCGGCTTTTCTGGCAGGTTTTGATCCCTTCGCAATGAGAGTTGAGCAGGTTACCGTTCCTATGGTTGAGGCGGAAATTCTGCGTGATAGCATGGTTAAAATGCGTTTCCAAACAGCATTAGAAAGTGGTAAAGTCACGGTTAGGATGCCTAGTCCACAGTATGCGGCTGAGGCAAAAGCGGCATCTGGCAAAGCCGGTGACTACCATAAACTCTCAGAGACGGATTTGCAGCTTTTGGCGCTAGCGTTTGAACTAAAACACCAAGGCATAGCACCACAAATAGTCACTGATGACTACTCCATTCAAAACGTCGCCAAACAGTTGGGTATAGAGTTTTCGGCGCTAGCTACCTTTGGCATCAAACGGCTTCTAGAGTGGATTAGGTATTGTCCTGCTTGTCACAAACAGTATCCACAAGATAGCAAATTCCACGAATGCCAAGTCTGTGGTACAGCTCTGAAAAGAAAACCTAAACGTCCATCAAAATAGCTAAAGCTAGAACAGCAACACTAGAAGTACAAACAGCAAGCTTTCAATGCCAAAGATTAGTGGGGCTGTCTTTTTTGCTTGTTCTATGGCCTTATCCACTAAGGTTGACACGGCGTCGAGTCGTTCTTCTCCAATAACACGGACTTGTGGTACAACAAACTGTGTGTAGCCTGCTTTGGCGTCCTCCAAGTTGGCGACGGCTTTTTCTGCGGCTTTTTTTATGTGTTTTATGAGTGCGTCGTGGTTAATGACTTCGCCGATGGGGTGGTATCCTCGGCTACCGGTGGATAGGGCGCTGACGGCATGGCTGTCGGTGGTGAAGACTTCGCTATTTGCAAAGCCCCATGTGGCTAGAGCGGCGAGGATTTTTTCTCGCAGGTGGGGTACCATGTTGTTTCCGTCGATAATGATGTATGCGGTTTTTTGTTTTTCGACTTCGATGGTGATGGCTGTTATGCCGCCTGTTCCCATGCCTTGTTTTAGGGTGAATTCTTTGGGGACCACGGTGGCGGCGCCGACTTTGAAGGGTTTGATTGGTTGTTGTGTTGCTTGCTGGAGACACTTTATCGCTGCACGCTTAAGTTCTTCTACATATTTTTCGGTATCTACCACTACGTCGAGGCAGTTGTGGGCATTAACAACCACTGCGTGTTCGAGTCCATACTTTTTTGCTTCCTCGTTTACTAATCGGCCCAGTTCTTGGGGCATGTCTTCGGTGGTTTTGGGTGCAAGGGTAAAGGAGAGAAACACAATGTCACCAAAGATTTGGCCGGAGGCTGTGGCGAATCCGTCGGTGGCGCGTACAAAGGGTGATGCGGTAGCATGTAATGCTGGGAATTTGGCGGAAGCTAAAACTTGGTTGACTATACGTTGATTTTGGGCTTGAGAGACTAAGTCGAGTTCATGTCCCAAAATACCCAGGGGGGTACAGGCGGCACCGCCAAATTCTTTTTCGAAACGGCTTTTGAGCATTGATGGCAGGAGGCTGCTGCCGATATTTTTGAAGGGTCCGGGATGCACTTGGGGAACGATGATGGCTGCTTGGGGTTTAGAGGAATCGAATTTGAGGAGGCTTACGTCTATATCTGCGTTTTCACCCATGGCTTCGAGATGTTTTTCTAATGGTACGTTGAGGTCGGTTGCCCAGTTAAGCAGAAACGCCTTAAACAGCGGCATGGATAACAAGCCGTAGGTTTTTCCTAGGCGGTCTATGGAGCGCAGAAACAAATATACTGCAATAAAACTAATGATTGGCGCCAAGATTATGAAGGGCAGAAAGCGTAGACTGAGTACAATTGAGATGCTTGCCCAAAAAACCAGTAGAGCTACAATACAGAGGATGGGTTGTAGCAAAACTGCCAAGACTTGTCGCCATACAGCACTCTCTGATGTGGCCATTATCACAAGAGCGCGTAGAGTTAAAATGGCGGCAAAACCAAACAGCACAAACTTTACCCACAGAACCATGTCAAAAAACGCGCCCATCACAGTGCCCAATGTCATAAAGACCAGCCAAATAAGCCAGCCTACAAGTGACACCGCTGAGGTTCTGCGCAGAATAAAGATGGGGTCATCTTTTAGGACCATCAGGCTGATAAACAAATCCGCAAACACTGTCACTGCAAAGAAAAAAACGCCCAAAACTAAACTGATAATGCTGTTAGACATAACATATGTAGTGAGACCGGCACCAGCGACACAGATAGCGGCGGAATAGATAAGTGATTGTTTATATGAAGGTAAACTGAACAAAGATGAATAATGTTTCTTGGCGTTGGCCATTGAGTGGTTAAGGGATCGATCTGTCTCCATTTCTTGGTCGCACTATGGAATCGGACAGCCCTATTAAAATTTAGCTAGCTGTCTTACCATACTTTTTACCAATTAAATAAGCCAAAGTCATTTGTGTAGTCATTTGTGAGGTTCTTTGTTGTCTCCACGGGGTTCGCTAAAAGTTCAAGCCTATGCTCAGTTTAACCAAAATTTTTGCCTAGACTAAAAAATTATGTGTTAAATGTGACGCAATACTTCGAGGTACCTTAATCTATATATGGGTGTTGTTGAGAATGCATTATTAGAATTTGGTGATTTATATGAGCAAACCAGTAGATGTCGGAGAATTACGCGTCGGCGGCTATATGATGATCGAAGGCGAACCCTGTCGCATCGTCGACATAGCCAAATCCAAACCCGGCAAACACGGTTCAGCCAAAGCCAGAATCGTCGCCATCGGCGTATTTGATAACCAGAAGCGCCAATTTGTTAAACCGGTTGATGCCACCGCAGAAATCCCCATAATCGATAAACGCCCCGGCCAAGTCTTCGCCGTTAACCCCAGTGGTATCCAAATCATGGATCTAGAAACCTACGAATACATCGACGCGCCGTTCCCTGATGAGGAAGATCTTAAAGCTAAGCTGACTCCCGGCACAGAAATAGAGTATTGGAAAATTCTTGGCAAAGTCAAAGTTGTACGGGCGAAATAAGAGCGTCCTGCATTTCTTTTTGTTAACAGTTCTCTTCCTTTTGTTGTTAGTTCCACCATTTCCAGACTATCTTGCTAAAATCCAGTATACCCTAGTCCGTAGTATTATTCCCCGCTAAGTGGCAAATGGCTGTAAGTAAACACTGTTATCGTTAAGTAGGTTGTAGGCGGAGACAATCCAAGAGCAATGGTGTTTCCAGTCCGCCAGCGGCAACATGAATATGGTTGCATGAATTACCCATCCAGTGGTAAAGTTTTCGCCTGTTTATTGGACGTGTTGTTTGGTGGGTTTTGATTTTCCATCAATGTTTATGTTCTAGCTTGTTGACTTCTTCGTGAAGCCAATGATGCATGAAGAGCCGTCTGAATTGTGAAGAATAGCTTAATGGGGAAAATTTGAACTGAGGCTTCACTGTAACGGGATAGACAGCTGAATTTTGATTTATTGGATTTTTTGGTGTGTAATCTTTATTTAAAAGGGCACCAGAATGTAAGGCTTGGAGACTCTGATGGCACTAGATAAATTAGGTTCTTCACTTACCGGCGCCATAAAAAAGCTGTTTAAGGCCGGTGTAGTGGACGAAGCAGTAGTAAAGGAGCTGGTTCGCGACATTCAGCGGGCGTTGCTCCAATCTGATGTGAATGTACAACTGGTGCTCCAAATCAGCAAAAACATCGAGGAGCGTGCTCTAAAAGAAAAGGTGCCGCCGGGAGTTTCTAGACGAGAACATGTCATAAAAGTAGTCTATGAGGAACTCACGCGCTTCATAGGTGACCAGCCGGTTCCGCTTAGAGTAGAACCGGGTAAAAAGAAGACCATCATGCTTGTGGGTATCCAGGGGTCAGGTAAAACAACGCAGGCTGCCAAATTGGCAAGGTACTTCCAGAAGCGCGGCTTAAAAGTTGGTTTAATCGCTGCAGATACTTTCCGTCCTGGTGCTTATGCGCAGCTCCAGCAACTGGCTACAAGAATTAACGTTCCTATTTATGGGGACGCAAAAGCTAAGGATCCTGTTAAGGTTGCTAAGGAAGGCTTCAAACAGTTTATTGATCGGGACTTGGTTATTGTTGACACTGCAGGTCGTCATAAAGAAGAAAAAGACCTTATCAAGGAAATGAAGGATATTGAGAAGGGGATTCATCCTAATGAGATTATCATGGTTATCGATGGTACAATTGGGCAACAGGCGCTTGTACAGGCCAAGACCTTTCATGAAGCTACTCCCATCGGTGCTATAATCGTCACCAAACTCGATGGTTCCAGCCGCGGTGGCGGGGCCCTCTCTGCTGTTGCAGCTACTGGTGCACCCATAAAGTTCATCGGAACCGGTGAAAAAATAGAGGACCTCGAAGCCTTTGTGCCTTCCCGTTTTGTTGGCAGACTACTTGGTATGGGTGACCTCGAAACGCTTCTTGAAAAAGTTCATGATGCTGAAATTAAAGTACCGCCCAAGAAAGCCAAAGAAATTCTAAGTGGCAACTTTACCTTAACTGATATGTATGAACAGTTCTCTGCAGTAAAAAATATGGGTCCTTTTAGTAAAGTCATGAAAATGTTGCCTGGCATGTCTCAGCAAAACATCCCTGATGAGATGCTCAATAACGCTGAGGGCCGTCTTGATACTTGGCGCGTAATCATCCAGTCTATGACGCCAGCGGAGAAAGAAAATCCCAAACTGCTCAACAGTTCCCGCGCCAGACGCATCGCCCGAGGTTCAGGAACCACCGAGAAAGATGTTAAAGAGCTTCTTAAGCAGTATGTTATGATGCGAAAGATGCTAAAGATGTTTAAACGCAAAAAGAAGTTGCCTTTTGGCTTGGGCGGCGGCAAAGGAATGTCCCCGATGGGTTACTAGCAGGCGCAGGTTTATGGATGTCTTAGCGAAAGCGTATGAGTTGCTCAGCAAATACCCGCTCTGTGATCACTGCTTGGGACGGCAGTTTGCATCTTTGGGGTACAGCATGGAGAACAATGTCCGGGGCGCGGCATTAAAAGTCAGTTTAACCATGCAGGCCAATGATCTAGCGGCGGCAGAAAAAGAGATTGAAGGCATAAAGCAGCTCAAAGTTTTAGCCGTCAACGGCTTTTCAATAATTGCACAGGAGACCCTCAAGCGCCTAAAGAAGCGCCTTCCCAAGCAGACGGATATAGTGTGCCATCTCTGTGAAGGCAAATTTGAACTAATCAGCAGTCTAATCGAAAAAACCCAAACAGTCCTCAAAGACTATGAATTTACCACTTTTCTAGTTGGCATCGAATTGCCTACAGCGGTGGAGGAGCGCGAGGACGAATTTAAAGCCACCCAAAACATCCAGCACGGCGAAAGCATACGTCATGAATTTGGGCGAGTGTTAGGTAAAGCTCTCGCCAAAGCTACTGACAAAGAAGCCGAATACATCAAACCCGATGTCGTTGCCATAATTAATCCCTTTGAGGGGAATGTTCGTCTCCAAATTAACCCCTTATTTGTCGGGGGTCGATACCGTAAACTTGTTCGTACCATTCCGCAATCTGAATGGTTCTGTTCTTGCAGGGGCAGAGGCTGTCCTAAATGCAGTGGCACAGGCAAACTCTACTCTGAGTCAGTTGAGGCATATACGTCTAAACCGTTGCTTGAAGTTGCTGAAGGCGTGGAATCTTTTTTTCACGCTTCTGGTCGAGAAGACATTGATGTTCGTATGTTGGGTACTGGTCGTCCTTTTATAGTGGAGATCTCCAAACCAAAGCGACGCTCTGTGGATTTAAAACAGGTTGAGGCAACTGTTAATGCAGTTGCAGTTGGGAAAGTTGAGGTTTCTGAGTTGCATTTTGCCTCAAAAGATGCTGTGCGCCATCTTAAGAAGGGTGAAGGTGCCCAGAAGGAGTATCGATTGCTGGCTGAATTCGAGAAAGACCTCACCGTCGAGGGCTTGCGGTTGATAGAACAAACACTCTCAGGTGTATTGATTAAGCAACAGACTCCCCTGCGTGTTGTGCATCGCCGTGCGGATATTGTGCGAGAAAGGTACATATATAAGCTTGAAGTTAAGAAGGTGACGCTTAAGAGAGCTCTGCTCCTAATCCGTTGTCAGGGCGGACTCTATGTGAAAGAATTGGTGTCTGGAGATGAAGGACGTACAGTACCAAACGTATCGGCTTTGCTTGATAATCCAGCGAAGACGCTTAAGCTTGACGTTCTCAATGTAATAATGGAATAACAGGTGAAAATTGATGAGAGGTTCAAAAGGCTATTACACGGGTACACGTAGTCTTCTGCGCAAACCCACACGCGCCAAAGGTAAACCCCAAATCGGGAAATTGCTCCACCAATACGAAGCTGGCAACCAAGTCATTATAAAAATGAATTCCAGCGTCCAAAAGAGCATGCCCCATAAGCGGTTCCACGGCAAAATCGGCCAAATCATAGAGAAGCGGGGCCGAGCATATGTGGTTAGCGTTCCACAGGGTGAAGCTATCAAAACTATAATTGTCCGCTCAGAACATCTAGAACCATATACAGGTCAATGAGTGAGGAATATGAGCAAGAGCGAAGTAAGCGAAAGTCGTCTAACTCTGCCACAGGTTAAAAAAGTGCTAGAAAGTATCGGCGAAGAAAATCTTGATCAATTTCAGCGTCGTACCTTTGATTATGTGAGTAAATTTTCAAAGGCAGAACCCGAGAAAGCTGAGTTCCTCTTGCAGAAACTTGTCAAAGAATACGAATTTGACGAAGCCGAAGCAGTTCAAATCATAAACTGTATGCCCAAAACCGTGGATGAACTCCGTATCTTCTTAGCCGGCGGCAAAAAAATCATCGAAGCACAAAAACTAAGCCAAATTGTCGAACTATTAGCTGAAAATCGACTGCTTAAGTAACCCTAAGTGGCTAAAGTATTTTTAAGCAGAACAAGGGAATACTCTATAGGATATACGAGTTGGCTGTTATGGAAAAACGCTATGAAGAGAACGCTTACGTCCTAGATTTTCTTCCCCATGGTAAGCCTGGCTTCCGTCCCACCGGCAGGGCAGGTTATCGTGCAGGCGCCCTTATTCAATGTGTCGGTGAAGAATTCTTCACTGTCTTGGAAGCCCTGGTCAAGGAAAGTCTAATGCTTAAGCCCGGTGACCGTGTTTATGTGGGTAAAAACAGTCGTGAAGAAGTCACCTATATCATCGGTCGTATTGGCTATGAAGAGTTGACCGCAGCGGCACGAGCGGAGCTTCCTAGTGTCATAAGTAAGGTGGTGCAGAACCGTGAAAAATGGTTTGTTAACTTTTTTAACACTGCACGAGCCATAACACCTCGTATGCACGCCTTGGAGCTGGTTCCGGGCATAGGTAAAAAATACATGTGGCAGGTCATCAACGAACGCCAACGCAAGCCCTTTGAGAGTTTTGAAGATCTGCAAAAACGTACCGAGTTGCCCAACCCTGTTAAACTGATTACCAAACGCGTCCTTGAGGAGCTTGAAGGCGACAGCAAGTATCGGCTGTTCACACGGGCGCAGTAAGGATAAGCATGAGCCAAGAGCAAATCCAGTCTCTGCTTTTAGCACACCACCTCATCCCAAACAAACTTTTGGGTCAAAACTTTATGATAGATTCTAACCTCTACTTCAAACTCTGCGAATATGCGACTTTAAATGCATCCGATGTGGTTTTGGATGCCGGTGCAGGCTTTGGATTTCTCACACGTTTTCTCTCTGACAAATGCCGGGCGGTGGTAGCTGTAGAGAAAGACCGGCAGATTGCTTTAGTGTTACGTGAAAACCTCAAAGATCTAGAAAACGTATCTGTTATGATGGGTGATGTTTTGAAGGTATCTTTGCCGCCATTTAACAAAATAGTTGCCATACCCCCCTACTACTTGTCTTCCCAGCTGGTTATGTGGTTGATAGAACAAAGAGTCGATTGCGGCGTGATGATTGTACAACGGGAATTCGCCGAGCGCCTCACCGCACCCGCTGGTAGCGAAAAATACGGTTGGTTAACCGTTGCCCTCCATCAGCAGGCAAACGCCACCCTTTTGGATGTGGTACCCAAAGACAAATTTTATCCCCCCCCACAAGTGGACTCTATCATCCTTTGCCTCAAACCCTGGACTACCAAACCTTTTGAAGTAAAAAACCGCCCCCTCTTTGTGCAGTTAATCAAATGGCTGTTTAGCGAACGCAATAAAAAACTCTCCAAAGCCGTTGCGCCCTTCCTGCGAAGTTATCTAAAACTCAGTAAACAAGATGCAGAAAAACTAGCTCAAACCTTGCCCTTTTATGATCACCGTCCACGGGAGCTAACCCCACAAAATTTCGGAGCGATCGTTGATGCCTTACCCAACTAAACGCCTAACCTTTTCTGATCTCTGTTTTGACGTTTACGAGGACGTGTATGAGCCTGCTGAGGATTCGTTTCTCTTTGCCGAAAACCTCCACATAGAGGCAGGCATGAGTGTTTTGGATTTGGGAACTGGCTGTGGTATCCTTGCGGTGTTGGCGGCAAAAAAAACAGATGTGGTGGTTGCAGTAGACTTGAATCCTTCTGCTATGCGATGTGCCAAAGAAAACGCCCATCTCAATGGTGTATGTGATCGTATCGCTTTTCTGCGGGGTGATCTGTTTGGGACTTTGCGGGCTGGTGTAAGATTTGATCTTGTCTTGTTCAATGCACCATATCTGCCCTCTGATGCGGGAGAGGAAGCGACGTGGATTGGGCGGTCTTGGGCGGGCGGCGCAGACGGGCGGCTGGTGGTAGATCGGTTCATAACCGAGGTTCTCGCTTACCTCAAACCGGCTGGTAGAGTTCTTTTGATGCAGTCCACGCTCACAGGAGTCGAAAAAACCCTCCGTGGATTCAGCCAGCAGGGATTCAGTGCATATGTGGTAGCTGAACGGAGCCTGCCATTTTTTGAAACCCTCACACTAATAGAAGCAAACGTTTGATTGCTTAAATAAACGTTTTAAGGAGGAATCGCTATTTAACTGGCGGTGGTAGTGATGACTATTTGGTTCTACGTTAAAACCGCAGATGACCCCAAAGTCGTCGGCGACGTAGTTTGTGCCTTCAACTATACAGAAGGCGAACATCCCGAAGATAAGTACTATTGGATTATGCAACAGGGTCAAACTGAACAAGACTATTGGGAAATTAAAGGCAAATATGCCGCCCTATCTGACCTTTCCGAAATTGCAGTTGTTTATCGCGTCGGTGATACAGTGGTTTTCTCAGAAGTTGAAGAAGATTTGGCTCCCGATTTCCTTGATCCGCTCATAAACAAATACGGCTTTGACAACGTCAAATGGATCGTTGTTCACGCTCCAAAATAATCTGACAGACACAACATAGCGAGCAAGTTGGTTGATTTCTTGCAATATGTTGAACCTTTTTTATTAACCTATTAAATATTTTTCTTTTTTTGTGGTTGTATATGGCCGTAAAGGGTTAAATCCGCGTTAACTATTCACATAAGTGAATATCTATGTCTATAGTTACTACCAATAAAATTGCAGATGCCCTCTACCTCTCAGGATGCCTAAAATTTGGTAGCTTCAAAATTAAATCCGGCGTAATCAGTCCCTACTACATAGATCTATCCCGCGTACTAGCCGCACCCAAACAACTCGACATAATAGTCGAGGTTGCCGCAGAAAAAATCCGTCAAATCATGGTATCCGAACATATCGACAAGTTAGCCAGCATTGAACTCAAAGGAGCACTCATTGTCCCAAGTATTGCTACCAAACTTGATCTGCCATGTGTTATCGTGCGCAAAGAGGAAAAATCCTATGGAGTCACAGGCCGAACCGCCGGTGCCGATATAGTTAGAGGTGATAGTGTGCTCTTCTTTGATGACGTCATCAGTGAAGGGTTGTCTAAACTCGAAGGCATAAAGCCGCTTGTGGAGCTGGGTGCATCCATTAAACATATGTTGGTCGTAGTGAATCGGGAACACGGCGGTAGAGAAAATCTTGAAAAACTCGGTTACCAAATTCATGCCTTAGCTAAAATCACCGATATCGTAACATCACTGGTTGAACATGGACACATTTCAAACGAAGAGGCCACCCGCGTTCTTGGTTACGTAAAAAACTTCAAACCAACATAATCGACGGTTTTTTTCAACAAAAAACGTTGCTGTTTATCAGCGCTTTTCTCTTATTCTTTACGCTCAGACTAATTATTATCCCCACTTCTCCAACAAATCAAATACATCCCTATCAAGCCCGCCAGCCGCGTCTGCTAACACTTCAACCCCTATGTTTATTGGTTGCCGCCTTACAGAATACTCTTAAGGACATCAACATGCAAACCACAAACCCCGTAGTTGAAGCCATGCTAAAACCTGAAACCTACCCTGAACCAGTCAGCAAAATAGAACTCATCCAAACCCATATCTCATTTGTCTTCCTCACCGAAAAATACGTTTACAAAATTAAAAAACCCGTAAACTTTGGGTTTCTAGATTTCTCCACCCTTGAGAAGCGCCATATCTACTGTGAAAAAGAACTCCAACTCAACCGTAGGCTGTGTCCATACCTCTACCTCGAAGTAGTTTCCATCAACAAGTCGGGCGCGCTTAGGATAGGCGGTGATGGTGAAACTGTTGAGTATGCGGTTAAGATGCGGCGCTTGCCCCAGGAGCGGCTTATGGTTCAGTTATTACAGGAGGGCAAAATAGATAACCCCATCCTCGATAGACTTGCGGCTATAATTGCCAACTTCCACTCCGAGGCACAGACTAGTCCTGAGATAAGTGCATTTGGCAGATTGGAAATTGTGCGAACGAATTGGATTGAAAACTTTATCCAAACCCAAAAATATATCGACCAAACCATCCCCAAAAATTATTATGATTTTATACAACAAAAAATCAATAACTTCATGGACAAAAACGAGGTTCTTTTTGAGGGGCGCATTGCTGATGGACGGGTGCGCGATTGCCATGGTGACCTATACTCAAGCAACATCTTTGTCACGGATCAAATTTGTATATTTGACGCCATCGAATTCAACGACCGTTTCCGCTACAGTGACACCGCCTCCGATGTAGCCTTTTTGGCTATGGATCTTGACTACCAAAACCAAAGTGCCCTATCCAATTATTTCATCAAACAATACACCGCCTACTCAAAAGACGCCTCTTTGGCTTCGATGTTGCCTTTCTACAAATGCTATCGTGCTTATGTACGGGGTAAAGTTGTCAGTTTCCGCATAGACGACTCAAATATAAGTGTGCAGGATAAAGCGACAGCAATTACAGAGGCCTCAGTGTATTTCCGATTGGCTGCAGAGTACGCAAAGAGTCTCTAGTGGAACTGATCTATTGTCCAGTTGGGGACTTTAACGGTGCCCATGCTGATGGGTTTTTGGTGGCAGTCGCTACCCCCTGTCATGAGCAAGTTGTGTTCTTTTGCGAATTTGACGTAGTGGTTGGTGGTTTTTGGTGTATGACTTGGATGCCAGCATTCTATACCATCAATATAGTATATCATAATCTCTTGGATTATTTTTGTCTGTTCTTGTGGCATCTGGGTTATTGGTTGCAGTGAAGTTCCGCAGGCATCACTTGGATGGGCAAGCACAAGTTTTCCTCCCGCGTCTCGGATGAGTTTTGAGGCTTCCTCTAAATGCAGAGGATATTTTGGGACATCGCCTTTTATGAGGTATTTGTCGAAGGCTTCTTGTCGGTTGGTTACGATTTTTTTTTTGATGAGATAATCAGCGATGTGGGGTCTTCCTAGGGAACCTTCGACGGTTTCTTCAATTCTGTGTAGATCCTCCTCTGTTAGGGGTGGAATGTTTTCTTTTTCGAATTCGGTGTTGAGGTTTTGGAGGATTTTTGTTGCTCGTTCTTGGCGGTAATGGGTCATCAGTGCAAGCTTATTTTGAAGTGCTTGGTTGTTGGGGTTGAATTGGTAGCCCAAAAAATCCAGTGAAAACGCTTTGCAGTCTTTGTATTTTTGGTTAGCGAAGGTGACATTTAACTCTACACCGCTGATATAGTGAATGTTTGCTTTTTTTGCTTCGGTGATAGCTTGAGTTTGACCGCTGATGTTGTCATGGTTGGTTATGGATAAAAAGATGATACCTCTGACTTTGGCTTCGTTGAGAATTTCTTGAACGCTAAATTTGCCATCCGATGCCGAGGAATGAATATGTAAATCAATCGTCAAGTGAAACCCTCCTACCTTTTTTCTTCTTTAGTTATAACCCAATTAGTCATCCCACACTGGCCGGTATCAACCGTTAAATGCACAATTTTTAGTGCAGGAAATTTTTCTTTTATAACATCAATGTTTATGGGTTCAAATTTGCTTTTGTTTGCCCAGTAGGCTTCTTCGGTTAGAGCATTGGATTCATACTTTTCTTTGTTTCGGTTTCGGATTCGGGATAGCGCGGTTTCTTGAGGACAACTGGTTTCAAAGATGGCAAATGCCAAACAGTTCTTTGTTGCTATCTCTGCGGCGCGTTCGCGGAGCTCTTGAGTGATAAAGGTGGCATCCAAGATGACGCCGCTTCCTTTAGCGGCTAATGTGTTTGCCCGCCTAAACATTTCCTCATAGACCGCCAGTCGATTGTTTATGTTACCTGCAACTTTTGGGTCAAAGATGTCTTTACCTTTTAGGACTTCAAGCCGAATCATGTCGCTACGCAAAATCGGATAACCCTTGATTTTTGAGATTTCCTCGGCCACTCCCGTTTTGAAGCCTGCAGGCAAGCCGCAGGTGATCACCAAGGCGGGGAGTTCAAGTTTCGTTTCTATAAAATCGGCAAAAGGCTTCTTCAAATATATGCGCCTCTTTAGAGTTAGCTTAGTAGGGTGTACTTTAACCTTTCCAGCAAAGAAATCCGCCACACCTTACACCTTATGGAAAGTAGGTAAATTCTAAATAAGGAGAACTCCCCACTCTCGTTAAGAGAAGGAGCTATCATGGAAAACTATGAAGTTAAAGACATAAAATTAGCCCCCCAAGGTCACTTACAGATTGAATGGGCAACCAAGCACATGCCTGTTCTAAATATCATCAAACAAAGGTTCGAAAAAGAGAAACCGCTCGAAGGTCAAACTCTTGTTGCATGCCTCCACGTCACCAAAGAAACTGCGGTCCTCATCAACGTTCTCATCGCCGGCGGCGCAAAAGTCGCCTTATGCGGCTCAAATCCACTCTCAACACAAGACGATGTAGCCGCCGCATTGGCAGACAGCGGTGTACACGTGTTTGCTTGGAGAGGCCAAAACACCGAAGACTACTACAGATGCATCGAAAAAGTCCTCGAATACAATCCAACCATCACTATGGACGATGGTGCAGACGTCGTAGGTATGCTTCACAGTAAACGTCAAGACCTCATCAAAAACATCAAGGGAGGTTCAGAGGAAACAACCACAGGTGTAGTCCGCCTAAAAGCCATGGAACAAGACGGTAGCCTCAAATACCCCATAGTAGCTGTCAACGAAGCTCTCACTAAATATCTCTTTGACAACCGTTACGGTACAGGCCAAAGCACCATCGATGGTATCCTGCGCGCAACTTCAGTTCTTTTAGCCGGTAAAACCTTTGTAGTCGGCGGCTACGGTTGGTGTAGCAGAGGCATCGCCATGCGTGCACAGGGCTTAGGTGCAAATGTTATAGTCACCGAGGTACAACCAACCCGTGCATTAGAAGCAGTCATGAACGGTCTGCGGGTTATGTCCATGTCTGAGGCCGCATCCATCGGCGATATCTTTGTCACTGCCACAGGCAACATTCATGTTTTGCGCAAAGAACACTTTGAAAAAATGAAAGACGGTGCGATTATGTGCAACAGTGGTCACTTTAACGTCGAAATAAACATCCCTGATTTGGAAACACTGTCAATCTCTCACCGTACGATGCGACCCAACATGGAGGAATACAAACTCAAAGACGGCCGAAACCTCTATCTCCTCGCAGAAGGCAGACTCGTAAATCTCGCCGCGGCTGAAGGCCACCCCTCCGAAGTCATGGATATGTCCTTTGCCAATCAAGCTTTGTGCGCTGAATACATAACTAAATCCGATAAGTTAGAGACCAAAGTTTACGTGGTGCCTAAAGACATCGACGAGAAAATTGCAGAGCTGAAACTGCAGACCATGGGTGTCAAGATCGACGAGTTGACTGAAGAGCAGAAAAAGTACCTCTCAACCTGGGAACTGGGAACAACCTAATGAGGCGCTGTATCGGAAACATGGCAAACTTTAAATTGATTGATCGAATACAATGGCTACTAAAGTGGTGAATCACTAAATGGTTAGCAAAGATCAAGCAATAGGTGGAGCAATACTCCTAGTCTGCACAGTCGTCGCTATCGTTTATTTGTTTGCGCTCTTCGGTTATGAACGATTTATTCAGCCATGGCTTAACATTGGTTCTGCCGCGACTGTTCAATACTGGCTTATCGCCTTGCCGGTTATGATAGCTTTTGTCGCTATCCTCGTTATAGGTGCCTGGATCGGCTGGACGATGGCAACAACACCCCCGCCAAAACCAATCGAAGAAATCACAACTGAAATCGAAGACAAAAAAGAAGCAGAAACAATAGTGGCTGATGAAACAGAATCCACCGAAGAAGCGGCCGTTAAGAAAAAGAAATAATTTTCTTTTCTCTAAATTTTATTTTTCCTTTCAATTTTTTCATTCTTGCTCGTTCATAGGCGCCGCTGGTTTTATTGCTGAATGAGCCAGTAAAATTCCTAAATTCTAGACGTGTGGTCTTTTATTTATGCGTAATATGCTTATGTATCATCTGAATCGTCGGTTTGTGTTGGTGATGCTAGGTTCTTTAGTGCATCTGTACCCTCGGCATATCCACTGGCAACCAGTGTGTCACCGACTTGAATTTTTGTGTCGGGTTTTGGGCGTACGCATCGGTCATCACGTTTTATAACAAGTATCCACATGCCTGTTTCGTCATGTACCCTTGCCTCCTTTAGGCTCTTGCCTATCAACGGCGAATCTGCAGTGACACTGGCTTGTGTGACGGTTTCTTCAGCTTCTTTGATAGTTAACTTTAGGATGGGATGCGGTTCAATACCCCGCAATACGACCTCCGCCATTTCCGCGGCGGCATCAGCGATTCTTTCTGTTGCCACACCAAGACGTATTAATCCTAAAAAGCCCGAGGCTTCTTCTTTCTTAAAACCACTTGTTAAAGCCAGTAGCTCAAACCGTGTATGCATATCATCCATACGTTCTTCAAGCCGCTCAACTTCTTCTGCAAGATCTTTACTATTAAGCAACAAGGCGGAATACGCTAAATCCATCATCAACTCTGAAGTATCTTTCAGTTCTACAAAACGTGAAACAATCTCTTCGAACTTGACACGATTTTCTGTATCTAGCGTGGTTAGATTACCTTCGGCTAAATCCTTGAATTCCTCTATGCCTGATGGTGCACCGCGTGTGATGAGGATGTCGCCTTGGTAGACCCGTTCCTGCTTGTTGGGGTTAAGTATCCAATCATGGTTACGCCGGATGGCAATTATGTCTACACCCATGCTTGCCGCCAAGTCAAGTTCGCTGATTTGTTTCTCAATCAAGCTCGAGTTGGGTTTCACGGTGACTTTTGTGAGACGTTCTTCTACTTTTTCAAAGATTTCACCAATGATCGGATGGATACCGATACTACTGGCTACTATTGTAGCTATGTCACCTGCGGCATCAGAAATTTTATCCGCCGATGCAGCAACTGTTGAAACCCCTATAAGTTGTTCTGCGTCTTTGGGGTCTCTTGTCGCAAGCATAATTTCCATCTCTAGCAAGTAAGCTAAATTGTCTACTCTGGCTTCCAGCGCTAACACATCTTCCGCTAAGTCTTTATCGTTATATAGTGCTGCAGAATAAGCGAGGTCAATCATTAATTCAGAGATGTTTTTCATTTCTAAAAGTAACTCTCGGACCGGTATTGGTTTATACTCCACTTTCTCGAACTGATGCAACTTTTATAGAGCGCCCCACCAAAGAATGCCGGTTCTAACATATTTTAGTTATGCTCTCTAAAACAGCAACAGCAATGCGATAAACAGGGCTATGGTGGTTAGAGCATCAGCTAAGGTGTTTACAAGTGGGATGGTAAAATTATCAGGATCCAAACCGTGTTTAAACGTTAAAATCGCGATGGCAAAGGGCACCAGCACAATGGCCGCAAAGGCAATCACGTTTGAAACCAGAAGGATCAGCAATAAACTGCCCAATGCCTCCGCAGTAAAGATGCCATTGATTGCCAGCGACAACACCGCCAAAACCACAAAGAGCATAAGCGTTGATGCCCACGCACTTAGAATGTTTTTTGCATGATTCTTAATAGCCCAAAAACTCGGCGATAAAACTCCCAGCGTAAGTTTCACAGTAGCCGCAGAACTCACAACTAAACCCGCATCACCCATCATGTCAATCATGGCAGGATAAATAGTATAGATTTCTCTGCTGTTGCCGACAACGTTGCTTATGCCTTTGAGAAATGTTCCTGTTATATTTACCAGAAAAGCAACTAAAAGCATAGTGGGCAGAGATTCTTTGATGATTTGGCGGAATTCCTTGTCTTGTGCGTTTAGGGGTAAAATAAACAGTACTAAGAGCACATTGATTAAACCAAAGAGGATAATTGTCCATTGTCCAACTGAGAAATACAGGTGGAGGACACCTATGTAGATGAAAGTCATGACTATATTGGCTAAGATGGAAACTGCAGGGTAGACGATTGTGTCGGAATCTAGACTTCTTTTGAAGGAGATAAAAGTGAATTTAATAGTTATCAGCGTAATCAGCAATCCCAGTGACAGGGTGGCAACCATAACTGTGAGTATGGCGGAGAACTCGCTGATTGTGACTCCCCAAAACAGCGTACCAAACAGCATTGCAACTAAGCTGATGGTTGCGCTTGTTCCCAGGGTTAGAACAATCATGGCTCTGATGAGCTTGTAGAAGCTTTTTGTGTTGCCAAAAAAGCGGGGATAAACCGTTCCCAAGTGGAGTGCAGTGCTTAAGCGTCCTGTGAGCAGACCGGTGATAATGGCTTTTACACTGATTACCGCGGGATAGAGCGCTATAGCCCAGGATGTGTTAGTAAAAATATCTAGTTGTAGTGCAATCATAAAGCCGGCGAGTAAACCGCCCACATCAAGGACACATGCTAGGGTGGTCTCTTTAAACGTTCCAAAGAAACTTTGAAAGATACCTCCATGTGCTATACCCGCGGCCTCCTAAGGTGCTCTGTGTAGTATGTTGAATTCTCTTGAGTTAAAGCTTGCCCGCCAAAAATTATGATTTGACCACTATTGATTAATTGTGTGGTGGTGTTTTATATTTTGTTGAATCCACATTCACAAAAATGACCTGGTGGCCCAGCGGCTTTTTACTGTGGCCCAACAAAAACCTGCACAGCCTCAAAAAGTCCTGTCACGACTTTGCTATGTTTAGTATTACCATTGTGGTTTACAAGGCCACACGTAACAAGAGAACCAAAAGGACATCCCAACGAGTTAACACGGGATAATTTTACTCTATGTTCCTCATGATAAGTGGTTTAAGGGGCTCCTATCCTGTGATGCATTTAAATTTGAATATGAGGGAGAGACCTCTGAAACCTACTGCTGACGAGCAGTAAGGTGCCGGGATTTTTCTACTCGTGTAAACCTGCTGTAGAAAACGATAAGACGGCACTTACCTGCTCTATCTTAGAATCTGTGGGTCTTGAGATTTTGCTCAACATTTTGTTGGTAGGTATTGTAACCAGCGTGTTTATGGTGTGCTGAAAGAAAATGCTTAAGCCCAAATACGGCAATCATTTAGCGGTATATAGAAAGGGAAAGTAGCCGATTAGAAGACGCAACCAAAAAATTAGACCCACATATTACCAAAAACTTGCAACGTAGGGATTAAATTATTAATGGCGCCTGGCGGGTATAACAGTTATTATTCAAACAAAACAAGGATTTAACGTTTGAAATAATTACTGGTTTGTCATAAGTGAAACTTATGGCTTTAATTTAAATATTAAACGACTGGATTAACTCATAGAGCGCTTGGTAACTCTAAAAGCAGAGTTATCGCCGCTCAAAGGAGAAAAAAAGAA
>JAIRTW010000013.1 GCA_031254875.1 Candidatus Bathycorpusculum termitum | reverse complement strand
ATGTGTGTCATCATTGGGATGGTTTACGTGCCGAATCAAAGTAGTTTCTAAAAGCGACATCATGGTTGACACCTCTAAAGCTCTGGCAAGATAGCCACACCTGACATCTTTACTCAAATCTAAACAATGCCCTATTCGCTCTTAGGTGAAAACTCTCCACAAATGAAGGTGTTTGCGCTTCTGGTTTTTGATCAAATGCACGACGGATGTCAGCCGATGGCTTAAGGGTCAGCCTCCGCTTTCTTTAAGAGCTTAGAAACTAAGTCGGGGCTGGCTTTTCCGCGAACCTCCTTCATTACTGCACCCATAAGCATGCCAAATGCGTTTTTGCCCAGTTTTTCAATCTGCGCCTTGTTGGCAACGACTATACGGTCGATGACTGCGGTAAGCTCTGCTTCTGTGAACATCTTGAATCCCAACACGGCTGTCGCATCCTGAACGGTTTTTCCCTCATTTTTAGCCAGCCAGCTGAACACATCTGCTATGGCTTCTTTGGTGAGTTCACCTGAGCCAACAGCTCTAAAGATATCTCCGATTTGTTCATCAGTGACCTGAGCTGTGTGAATACCGTCTCGCTGTAGCGCTTTCACAGTTTCGGTTAGAAACGCTGCTATTGTGGAGGCCGATACACCGCTGGATTTGGCGGTTTCTTCAAAGAGACTTAGGTATTCGGAGTCGATGAGTTGCTTGGCGAGCTTCTCATTTAAGCTGTACTGTTTGCTGAGGCGCTCAAGTTTTTTCTCAGCGGGTTCCGGTAGATGCGCCTGCACTTTCTTCACTATCTCCGTAGTTATAGGCTGAGGGGGTATATCTGTTTCAGGGTACATCCTGGCCGCACCGGGACGGGGACGCATGTACCGTGTGGTACCATCATCTTTGGCTGTGCGGGTTTCCTGCGGAATGCCTAAGCAGGCTTCCTGAGCCCGATCCACCACCGCTTTGAGGGCGTCTTGAGTGTTCTCGGCGGTGTCAGCTACAAAAACCACTGCATCGCCTTCGCCTGCCTGCACTGCTTTTTGGAGCTCGGCGATTTCTTGGGGGGTAATGCCATAGTTTGCGAGAACTTCATCAGTGTGAAATATACCCCCGACTCTACCCCAGAATTTAGCGCGGTCACTGAGCTCGGTTCCGAAACGGAAATTCGGCATCAGCTCACGCCCCGTTAACCCTGCAAATCCTAAAAGCCTGACGGCGAGGACTTTCTGGTTTTTGTCAACTGCGTTGCGGAGAATTTTACTCATAGTATCTTTAAAGACACCGGTAACATCAACATATTCCACCTTGAGTGCATCAGGGGTTATGCCGCGTTTGACAAGCTCCTCTTTTATAGCAATCAAACCAAGTTGCCGTTGCACCTCATACTCTACAACTGTGGAAATTAACTCAAGCGTCTGCACACCTTTAATCTCAATCAGGGCGCCATTGGGCAGTGATACGTTGAGATCCTGACGAATGGTGCCCAAACCCCGCATGACTCTGCCGGTGTCACGCAGTATTCTGCCGATGACAAACGCAACTTCCTGAGCCTCCTGCGGCGAATAAATCACCGGCGCAGTAGTGACTTCAATTAATGGGATACCCAACCGATCGATGCGATAGCGGATGGTTTTACCCTCATCTTGTGTGCCGATTTTGCGTGCCGCATCCTCCTCGAGACTAGCGGCTTGCATCGGTATGGTTTTGCCGCCAACCACTATCCAGCCATCTAACGCAATGATGGTAGTACGCTGAAAACCGGTGGTATTTGAGCCATCAATAACAGTTTTGCGCATGACATGGGCTTCGTCCACTGGTTGCATGTTCATCATAAGCGATGCCGTCAACACGACCTCAACGGCATCCATATTGATGGGATGCGGCGGCTCCTCATCCATCTCAACAAGACAACTGCTTTTGCGGTTGGCTTCATAGAGAATTTTGACGCCTTTTTTAAACTCAAAATAGGCGGCGGGGTCAACCTGCCCAAGCTCGCTCTGCGTCGGGCGCAGACGACGCAGAAAAGTAATTTCTGGTTCTTCTTTGAACAGCTCAGGAGGACAGCTACAGAAGAGTTTGCTGTTGACATTGAGCTGCTGGTGGATTTCTAAGCCGACTTTTAAACCGATTTTAGTGTAATCGATGGATGATTTAGACATTTCTGGTTCTTCTCCATTATTGTAAACTGTCTTCCTGAGACAAGGTGCGGGGTGAATATTCACCTGCAACATTAGCCCTAAGTAGCTTTATGGCCTGTTGCGAATCATCAGTCTGTCCCAGCGCCCACATCAGCTTAACCAGCCCCGTTTCAGGGAACATATCCTCAAGCGGAACCACGCCCAAACCAAGCAAGTCACGCCCAGTATCATAAACATTCATATTAAGACGACCCCCGATGCATTGCGAAGCTAACGCAACCACCACACCCTTGGCTATAGCACGCTTGATGCTGTCAAAACAAAATTTGCTTACATGACCCAAACCAGACCCCTCCAACAGAATGCCCCGCATGCCGCGATCGACATGGAAATCGATAACCGCTGGGTCAAAACCCGGATAGAATTTGACCAGCGACACCTTTTCACTAAAGTTAGGCTTCAAAACAAGTTTGCGTTTAGGGTCTCGTTTCTGACAGCTGTTTGAAGTCATGCTAACTTTGAGATTCTCCACCCTGACGAGGGAAAAACCATTGATGGATTGAAAGGTATCCCGGCGGCTAGTGTGACACTTACGCACTTTAGTGCCTTGATGCACGACTATGGCGGTATCAGAGATAGTTTCATGCATAGCTAATCCCACCTCTGCAAATGGCGCTTCTCCAGCGGCTTTAACTGCCCCAATGAGATTGGTTGCGGCATCACTACTGGGACGATCAGAAGAACGCTGAGCACCAACAAGGATAACCGGCACCGGAAGGCTCTGCAAAGCAAAGCTAAGCGCCGCCGAAGTATATGCCATAGTGTCAGTACCATGAGCAATGACAACTCCATCTACACCTGATTCAATGCGTTGAGCAACTTTGCTTGCAAGTTCCGTCCAATCCTGTTGCCGGAAGTTCTCGCTATAAATACTAAAAACGATCTCTGTGTCCACTTGAGCGATACCGGCAAGCTCAGGCACAACGCCATAGAGATCATTTGCAGACATGGCTGAGCGAACTGCACCTGTGCGATAATCAACACGGCTAGCGATAGTCCCACCCGTACTCATAATAACAACATGTGGAAGCACAGGGTTCTGTTTGGGCAACGAAGGCGCAACAAACGAAGGTTTGGCACCTTTGCCAATTCTTTTCACCACCACATCATCTGTAGCTTCGATACCTATGTTGTAGCCGCTCTTCATCTTTACGATGATGGCAGTTCCATCGCCAAAACGAGGAATCAAAATACCCTCATAGATTCTGCCCTTGCTTGCAATTTCCAAGATATCCCCAACACTGCAGTTTGCCTGTTTAAGCAACTCAAATGCTTTGCCCTTGTAACCTAAACCTTCCAGCTCACTCATCCTACTTTAGCCTCTTTGAAACATAAACTCCATCACGCTCATAACTCAAGCGCATGTAATATTGCCTTGTTCCTAGTGCACTAATAACTAAAAGCTTTTCTCGCCCAAACTCTGCTATTGTAATCCGCTCTGCCTCCGCTAACAGTACCTTCCCATAGCCTCTATGTTGCCATTCCACCTCAGGACGCCTGCCAACGGGAACGAGTGGACCATAAACATGCAGTTCACGAACTATGGCCGAGGCGGTTTCTGTGATTTCTGGTCTATGGGCTTTGTTTGAAGGAATGCGCAACCGCAAATAACCCAGCAATACATTGTTTTTTGGGTCTTCAACGGAGATGAAGACTTCGGTGCCTTCTGAGGCCTCATAGTGCTGGGTTAGGATTTTGATGTTTTCTATGTCCGGCTTAACGTGGTCAACTTGCAATCTATGTCCAACTTCGCGGCAACGGATACATTGACAGTGCAAGTTATGCTCAGCGAGTTTTTGCTGAGCAAGTTCACGGAGATTGCTCTTTTTCACTCCCGATAGAATTAATCCTGCTGGAATGTCACGTTGTACCCGCATTACCCGCACCCATTTTGGAATAAATTTTTTAATTTCAGCAATTACATCTGTTGCTTGCTCGGTGGTGTAGGGGTGGTATGTGCCTTTTTTGTACCACTCATTTGCTTTGGTGCCCTCGATAGCTAAGCAAGGATAAATTTTTATCATATCAGGCTTAAACGATGGGTCAGAAAAGATGCGCTGGAAGACCTCTATGTCTTTTTGTGGGTTGCTACCTGGCATTCCGGGCATCATGTGGTAGACAATTTTTAACCCCGCATCCTTAGCAATACGAGTAGCTTCAACCACGTCATCAGCTGTGTGAGTCCTGCCTACTAAACGATAAATCTCATCATCAGGGTTCTGCACACCCAGCTCGATACGAGTCACACCCATATCCAGCATAGAATCGATATGGGGTTGTTTTGCCCAGTCAGGACGGGTTTCGACGGTTATGCCAACGTTGCGGGTTGGACTGACTTCCGCGTTATCTTTAGCCTCTTTGAGGTCAGCCGATGTTTTGCCCACTATGGCATCAAGGCAACGCTGGATAAACCAGCTCTGATACTCCAAAGGCGTGGCAGGAAAGGTTCCCCCCATAACAACAAGTTCAATTTTATCTACTCGGTGCCCAATCTGGGTTAACTGCTCTATGCGGCTCGTGACTTGACTGTGGGGATCAAAGCTGTTTTGTGCACCACGCATGGCCGCGGGTTCATGACCCGTGTAACTCTGTGGCGAACCTAAACTTGGTCCTCCTGGGCAGTAAGCGCATGGTTCAGGCTGAGGGCAGGGGTAGGGTTTGGTCATGACAGCGACGACGGTGACACCGCTAATGGTTCGTGTGATTTTCCGCTTCAGAAGTGGCAGAAGTTGCTTTGTTTCTTCGGGTGTCAACTGGTTGATGATATCTGCGCTGGAAGGAACCTTCTCTAAGTGATGTTTACCTGCAATCTTGATTTTGATGCGGTTAACATCCTCACGTGTAGGAGACGGCATAGCAAGGAGTGTTTCGATGAGCTCTCTGAGAGCAACTGTGTTTGTCAAGATTTGGCGAACCTGAAATATTGTTGATGTATAGGTAGATAAACTACACTAAGTTCATTTATAATACGGTTTAAAAAATATGTTTGTTACCCGGTGTTTAATTATTTTGGCTCCCAGATTGCACAAAAACATCCAGTTCACATAATACAGTTGTAATTTTTTTATATATTAACAAAACTAAAAGAAGAATTACGGAAAATTAGTGTAACCTTGTTAAAAATGATGAAGCGAAAGACATCTCTTAAAATTAAGCGTTATTGTACAGTATTTAATGTCTGAGACTTTTCGTTTAGATAAACTTTCTATCTACCTTTAAGTTTTCGTTAAAAGTAAATGAATTTGTTTGAAAATTTACGTCCAGTTTTGCCCGGGTTTCCGTTGCAGAATGACGCGTTTTTCATAGTTGCGTCTGCTACGGTTTTTAGGGCTTGGAGACGTCCTTTCTTGAGCCTGGATTTTGGGGGTTTGATTCCTTACTTTTCCGGCTTTTGAGAGTGAACCGTGAGTTGGCATAGATTTACACCTTTTGCACAATAAACATGGCGGATGCACTTAAACCTTTAGTCTAAAACTCAATATCGCTGTGGCTTCTAACAACATCAAAAATTCAGTCGCGGCGTTTTTGAGTTTAAAAAAAAGTGGAATTTAACGGTTTAACCGATTGTTTTTCCACTTAATTTTTTGCAAGAAGACAGGCATCATTATTGACACGAGTTATCCAACCTATTTTGGCCGCACAGATTCTTTTACTGTTTGGAACCTGCCGCTCACAGATTAGATACTTCAACACTATGCATATTCGGTACATCGAAGCAGAGTTTCGATTGCGTACTGGCTTTCTACTGTTATAGCCAGCGTGCTTCAATACCCGATACGTTGCATCTGAAGCTTGCTTCCTGCATAGATCTATTTAGTGGTAGTATCATTTAAATTTTGTGACAAATGTGTTGCAAAACGCTGTGTAATTGTGCCAAATGGAACAAAACTGTGCAATGCCGAAAAAATGAAAAACGATAATACGGTCAACCTGTAATCCACCATCAAACAACCCAGTGTACAAGGCCTGGCGAACACCGAATGCGGAAAAACCAACTGATGCTAACAGAGTAACAGAAAATGAGGCCACCATTTTGTCGGCAACGTATTTATAGTAAACGCATGGAATAGTAGCCTATTACCTGCAGGGGTCGCCGAGACTGGTCAAAGGCGTAGGCTTCAGGAGCCTATCCTGTAGAGGTTCGTGGGTTCGAATCCCACCCCCTGCACTCTAGAACCCCACATAAATAAGCAGTTTATGCGCTGGTACCGCCGATGTCTATCCTGGCGTGGATAACCACTATGATGGATGCGGATGTTATGGATTACCTGCCGCCTTTACACACAATACGGGTATAACTGCGTGGAGCACTTCGGGTAGTCAAGTTTACTTAGGCTGGACCGACAAAGTACCATCCAATTCACCTCTGCCAATGGGATCACCCCAATACGAATGGGCACTTATCGACGCCTCTAATGCTGGCTATAACTATGGTGATGTGGCCATCTTGTACTATAGTTTCGCGGGTTCTTGGGGTTACTCAACTGCTAATGCTCTAATCCAACTATCTTATATGCTATATGGCAAATCTTTTGAAAGCACAACTCTAGCAAATTGGCTAGAAGTGTATGGCAATATGTACTTAGGACTGCCTTAGGAGGAAAAACAGATGCAAAAGCACTTAACAAAAATCTTCACACCCCTGCTTGTGGTACTGATGGTAACATCTTTTTTTGGAGCGTCTCCGTCTCCAGCTGCAGGCCAAACACCTGCGGCTCAAGATAAAACATTGGACATCATAGAAAATGTGCTGTCAGTGGACTTATCAAAGTACACCATAGAACTAAAAATCGCCCCACTGGATGGAATGCCTCTCTCCAATAACGACCGAAAACTAACCAACCTGATATATACCCTAACACCATTGGAAAGTAATGACGCAAATAGTGCCGTAACTATCTTTTTTATGGTTGAGCGAGATGTTGTGATAAACTATTTTGTGGGTTTAGAATCCCCGCAAGTTATCACCACTACACAGTATGCTAACCAGTATGAGGCCGCGAAGGGCTTTCTGGAAAAATACCAAACACACACCAACATTGACTCAAAAAACCTAATAACAATGCTAAACAACGTCGATCTAACAAAAAATACTACGATAACTAAAGAAAACACAAAACTAGTCCTGTCTACAAATTCTTTCTTTGGAGAGCAAACAACCCTGCGATGGACACACACCGTTAACGGAGCAGATTATACCGCACTAGAAATCAGCCTTAAAGGGGGGTTTGTGCGTGCAATGTATGATACCCGAGCACTCTACACAATTGGAGACACCACCCTAAACATCTCTAAAGAAAAAGCAATTGACCTAGCTATGGAGAATTTGCAGTCTTACTCGTATGCTATGCCTGATGGTTCGGTAGTGAAAGACTTTAAAGTGTCCCGAGAAAAGGTTGCGGCGGTGTTGGCTACTTCTCCGGTTGATTACGTGCTCCGGCCTTATTGGGATATTCGTATGATGTTAGATGAGGTTTGTCCGGGTAGTGTGTATGGTATTACGGCGTTTGTCTGGGCTAATACTGGTGAAGTTTTCTCCTACAGTAACATAGCAATTGGTGGAGCCATTAATTCAGATAATCACGACCATGTTGACTCTGACTCAACATCACCTGACTATGTTTTGATGGCTGGGGTGGCGGCAGTTATAGTTGCCGTACTTATAGCCGGGGTAATTGGTGTGATGGTTAAAAAAAGACGCAAATAAACATCCACTTTTTTTTGTTAAATATCTTTGTTTTTAGATAATTTATGTCATATTTGCATAGTTTTGTTCATACAGTTTCTTCTTAATGTAATTTGGTGTGTTTGATGGGAAGCTACTTATGATGGTTTGAGGGTTATTTATCGACGAAGCGAGTTGGCAAAAATGGTACAGTTTTACGGCTTGAAGTTTGAGTTTTCGGTATCAACGGTTGAGTTTCATGTTGGTTAAGCAGCCCTTTAAATTTAGTAAGTGGTTTGGAATATTTTTGTTGATTTTTGTGTTATTGTTTTCAGGGGTGATTGTAGGGCAGTTTGTAAACTTGGGAGTTGCTCAGCCCTATCCCACTACTCTGCCATATCCCACCGTAACCATTTTGTCTGATGGTCGGGTTGAGGGTACTGATCTGATTCAGCGGGACGGAAATGTTTACACTTTTTTGGGTGATATTTTTGGTACTCTTAAAGTTGAGAAGGACGGTGTTATAATTGATGGTGCTGGATTTGCTATTAGGGCTGATTGGTATGGTGGGGTGATGTTGAAAAAAAATCCTGCGGATATGGTTATGCCGCCTTCTTATGGGGAGGTGGTGGTGAGGAATGTGCGGTTTTGTGATAGAGGTATTATATATGCTTCTACGGAGGGCAACAGTTTTCTCAATAATACTTTTGAGGGAGGTTGGATAGAGACTAGAGGTGGTATGGGTAGTGATGAGTTTAATTTGATCAAACACAATGTTTTTGTCAACGCGTTTGTAATATTTACATCGTATTCTGGAAGAAATATTATGATTGAAAATAATTTTATCAATTGTAGCCGGCTGTATATTGATTATTATGGTGCGCCTGTTGAGTTTGATAGGAATTATTGGAGTGATTATGAGGCATTGTATCCTGAGGCTAAAGAAATAGAGGGCACAGGTATTTGGGGCATTCCCTACAGTCGTTATGGTCGGGAGCAATTCAATGTTGATTATAACCCTCTAGTTAACCCTGTGGTTGGTGCTGGGGCTCCCGTGATCGATGACACGTCAACCCCAGCCCCAACATCAGCTATGAACGATAAGAAACCCGAAATTCTTCCAACAGCATTAATAGCGGCCTCTGTTGTGGTTGTGGCAGTCGTATGTATAGGTTTACTGGTTTACTTTAAAAGACACAAACACTCTTCACAACATCATTTGACGTAACATCCAAGCAGACAATGCCATAAAAGGTCAATTCATCAAATGCAGATTGTACAAAAACAACCACTTTTACACCGCTAGTTGTAAACTTTTACATAATAATTTTACAATTTAACAGTTCCCCAATGCGGAATGCTCCCGAAACTGTAGTGCAAAACATCGCCTTAATACAGAGCATCAACCACATCTAACGGTCATAAAATTCCTGTTCCGTGAGCATCTTCTCATTTGTTTTCCTCACCCATATTCGGAAAGAAAACCATGCTAACATCAAGCGTTCTGGTAACATGCCAAGTTACCGATTGAAACGTATTGTTTAATTCTCACCATAAATCTAGCTTCTATGGGCGAATAGTTTGAAGGATGTTTTACAGAAAATCATAGATACAGCTGTTGTCAAATTCGGTGCAAAATATGCTGAAGCACGCGCGCAACAGCTAACCAAAACTATGTTCATCCTCAAGGAGGAGCGAGTGGAAGCCGCCAAGCAGGGCATCGAATCCGGCGTTGCTATCCGCGTTTTAGTCAATGGTGCGTGGGGGTTTGCTTCTGTGGGTTCCTTGGATAGCGCAATTCTGGAGGCGGCGGTTTCTGATGCTTGTAGCATGGCAAAGATGGCAAGCGAGCGCCTTAAAAACCCCATTAAACTGGCATCCGTGCCGGTCGTGGAGGACCATGTGACGGCTAAACCCAAAAAGAACCCCAACAGCATCGCAATGGAGGACAAAATAAAAACCGCGTTTGTCGTCAACAAAACCAGTCTGGGTTTTGATAGTCGCATAAAGAGTTGTGGATTGGATTATATGGATTTGATGGGCACCAGCTTTTTTGTCAACAGTGAAGGCACAAGTATTGAACAGGATAAACTCTACGTTTGGGCACGTATAACCGCCTCTGCACAAACTGATGGGACCTTTACATTTAGCCGAGACGAAATCGGCTCCACATCGGGTTATGAGCTTTTCGACGACCAACCCTCAGAAGAGTTGGGACGCAAAGTAGCTAAACGTGCTATCGAGCAAATAAACGCTAAACCGCCCAAAGGCGGTAAAGCTCCGGTTGTGCTTGGACCAAACGTCGTCGGCGTGTTTGTGCATGAGGCGGTTGGTCATCTTGCCGAGGCCGACCTTGCATTATCTGGCGGTTTGCTTGGTAGTAACTTGGGCAAAAAAATCGGTTCCAGCCTCGTTACATTATATGACGATGGCACATTGAAAGGTTCGTTTGGCGCGTTTAAGTATGACGATGAAGGTGTCGCCAGCCATAAAACCCTGCTTATAAAAGACGGCATCGTCTCGGGATTGATGCATAATCGGGAAACCGCCCAGAAATTCGGTGCCCAACCCACCGGCAACGCCCGAGCAGAGGACTTCCGTGTGGAGCCCATCATTCGTATGCGATGCACCTACATGGCACCCCAAGACCACACACTTGAAGAATTGCTTGAAGATGTCAAGGATGGTTACTATTTTAAGAGCTTCCGCGGCGGACAAGCCAGTCTAGACGGTACCTTTCAGGTGGGTATACAAGAAGGATATGAAATTAAAAACGGGGAAATTCAAGCGCCTGTTCGCAATGCATCCATCAGTGGCAGCACACTTGAAACATTGCATAAGGTGGACGGTGTCGGCAAAGATTTTGCTCTGGATCCGGGTCGTTGTGGGAAGGGGCAGACAGCGTTTATCTGTGACGGCGGACCGCATATACGAGTCAGCGAGGTGATCGTTGGTGGCAGTGCTTGAAAAAAACTTCCTAATCAGTTTAGCAGAGGACGCAGTTAAATCAGCGCTGAAGCTGGGCGCCTCTGAGGCGGAAGCCTATGTTTACGATGGGCAGGCTACTAATATCGGCATCGATTTGGGGCAGATAAGCAAAACTAATCGTATCATCGACCGTGGATTAGGCATCCGAGTTATCGTAGACAAAGCTGTGGGCTTTGCTTACACCAACATCATCAGTAACCCTCAAACCGTTGAAAATGCCGCCACTCAGGCATTGAGTGCCGCTAAAGCTAGCCGACCCGACCCTGATTGGCAGGGTCTTCCCCAAAAGAAATCTTACAGTACAACTGAGGGCACCTTTGACCCTAAAATCGTTGATCTCAGCCCCGAGGATCTCATCAAAGTAACTGCAAACATGCTGGATGCTGCAGGCGAAGTGGACAAATCTGCGTTTCCCATAGAGGGCGGGGTCGGTAGCGGATACGTTGCCAACGCCGTTGCCAACTCCAACGGCATAGCGGCCTTTGATCGGGGCACTATCGTTGAATGTAGTCTGGCCGCATTGGCAAAGGACGGCACCTCTGTTACACCGGTCTGTTTTGAGTTTGATGCCTCAAGAAACTATCGTCTCGATCCCTCATGGGTGGGCAGAGAAGCCGCAAAACTCGCAGTTTCAGCGCTCAAACCTAAACCGGTTGAAACTCAAACTGCCAAAGTTATACTCACTCAATTTGCGCTCCAAGACCTTTTTGCCTACACGCTTATGGTCGCCGTTAAAGCTGACTGCGTCCAGCGTAGCCAATCACCGTTCAAAGGTAAGATCGGTACTCAAGTCGCCTCTGAAAACCTCAGCATCTACGACGATGGATTATACCCCAAAGGATTGCGGACAGCAGTTTTCGATGGTGAAGGTGTCCCCCAGCAGAAAACTCCTCTCATCGAAAAAGGAGTTTTACACAGCTTCCTCTATGATACATACTCTGCAAGAAAGGACGGCAGAGAAAGTACCGGCAACGCTTCACGGGCAGAATACCTTTCCACTCCAAGTATTAATCCCTCAAACTTTCACATCCTCCCCGGTAGCAAAACACCTCAGCAATTACTTGCTGAAGTTGAAGAGGGTTTCATCATATACTACCTCCAAGGGGCACATAGTAGCAACCCTGTCAGCGGCGAATTCAGCGTAGTTGCCAATCCATGCTGGAAAATCAAAAACGGTGAAATAGCCCATCCATGTAGGGGTGTCATGTTGGCAGGTAATATCTTTGAACTCCTCAAAAACATCATTGAAGTCGGTGTTAACGAGCGGCAGATGGGCTCCCTAATTGCTCCGTGGATTTTGGCTGAGGATATGAGAGTTATAGGGAAATAAAGTTTGGTTATGCGGTAAAGTGCTAGCTTTCGATAGCCCTTTGCCTTCTTGTAGCTACCGCTTATCATAGTTAAGGGCTAAGCCCAGAAGCTTTTTGTGTACTCACCCAAAACGTCTTCGTAGATGTGTTTGGTGTCCTGAGCGATTTTTTCCCAATTATATTTCTCCTGCACTCGACGGTATGCATTATCGCGAAGAAATTGAGCATAACTCTCGTCGAGGAGAACCTTGGTTATGCCCCACGCCAGTGAGTCAGGATTGTTGGGATAAACTTTAACGCCTGTGATGTCGTGTTCGACGATTTCTGTAAGTCCGCCCGTATCTGATGTGACAACTGGACTTCCTGCAGCCATAGCCTCCAATGCTACGATGCCAAAGGGTTCAAACAGTGAGGGTACAACAGAGACGTCGGCGCATTTCTGTAGTTTCATCAAGTTAGTGTCATCGAGGAAGCCCTCAAAGAGCACTTTATGCTCTAAGCCCATACTGCGGACGATGTTTAGGAGTTGCTCTTTCATGTAGCCGCTTCCAACAATGATGAATTTAGCGTTGACCTTGCTCAGTATCTTGGGTACGGCGTTTATGAGAATGTGAATACCTTTTTCATAGACCAGCCGCCCAACGAAGAGCACAATTTTCTCTTCTGGCAAGGCGAATTTGCCGCGGAAGGTTTGATAGTCGGTGCCTATGTAGCCGTGGGTGTTAACGCCGTTTGGTGCCATTACCAATTTATCGTTTGGCAAGCCAAACACGTATTTGACGTGGTTTATCATGTAGTTGCTGCAACAGATGACTTTCCATGCTTCGTAGGTGAGCCAGGCTTCGGTTTCATGAATCATTCTCTCTGCTGTAGTGTGTAGTCCATCGCGTCTGCCCATCTCGGTTGAATGCATCGTCACCAAGAGGGGTTTGCGGAAGATGTGTTTTAAGCCGATACCAGCATTGGCGACGAGCCAGTCATGTGCGTGGATGACATCGATTTTGTAGTCGATTTTCTTCATGAGTGCAGCGGTTTCTCGTTGCATATTCATGTTCATAAGGTAAACCCATGTGGCGAAATCCGGTGAGGGGTTCTTGTAGGAGTCCACTCGGTATACTTCTACGCCGTCGATAACTTCATGCGCTGGTGCGCCGGGGAAATCACAGGTAACCACGTAGGCTTTGATGTCTTGTTTGGCTAAGTGTTTGGAGAGGAAGTAGATATGTGGCGAGATGCCTCCGATGACTCGGGGTGGATACTCCCAGCTAAGCATCAAAACAGATAGGTTATGCATCTATTTAGTCTCCGCAACAATATCGTACAGTTTTAAAATGTCGTTTATCCATGTGTCTGGGCTGGCTGAAACAACTGTTATCTTTTCCGGAGGTACCTTGTACATGCGAATGATTTCTTCTTTCATCCATTGTGACTTCACATTTATCATGTTTGCCTCATAGAAGCCTTGCCACTCGATACTTTTAATCGCCATGTTGTAAGATGACTGTGCTGCCGGTGATCGATGATCCTCCAAGCTCTCGACTGAGTAGACAAAGGGGATGTCTAACCCGTTTTTGAGGGTGACTGCGGCGGGGATGAAGTGCCAATCGTAAACATCGATTAAACTGATTTTTTTGCCGGCGTCATAGTAAATATTGGTTGCGGCGCGTTCCACCTCTTGATTTAGGGTGAGCGCCCACGTTAAGACGCCTATGTGGGTTTTCACGGGGTTGCTGACCCGCATGGTTTTTACACCGCTGGGTTCTTGGGTCAAACCCGTTATATCGTCATCGTAGGTGACGATGTTAACGTCTATTTTATTGGTTGCCAGCTGGGTTGTTAGGGCTTTAACATACCCAGAAAGCTGACCTACGACTCGCGGTGGATATTCCCAAGAAAAAATGATGGTGCGCATATTCCCACTATGTGAACAGCGAACAGACTTTAATTATTCCTCGTCCGTTGAGATAGTATCTTTTTTTGCCTTCGTTATCTATGAAACTTTCAGCAAACCCCTCAGATTTGTAATGGTCTAAAATGTTTTCGATTTCATAGGTATCCTTCTGCAGTAGCCGAGCAACTTCCTCGCCCCGTCTGGCTAAATCAGCGGCGGTGGCGCAGAGATTGTGGAGGGTCTGCAGAACCTTGTCTGGAAATGGAAGTTCTTCCCTCATATCTAATGCACCATATCGTCAAATAGTACCCTGTCTGGTCTTATAAACGCATGTGAGCCTTCTGGCTTAAAACAACTGGCGGTATTCTACACTTGGCGGTTCTGGGCTGTGAAACGTTTCTTGGCGGCGGAGACAAGAGATCTGCGTAGTTTTTCGCCCTTCTGCGTTTTGAGCGGTTTAATGTTATCGGCTAATTCGACATCCCGTAGAGAGAAACGTGCCCAGCTCTCGAAATCGCCTTTATCGGAATGGAACTCAATGGCTTTGAGTGAGACATCTTTTAGTGCTCCTACAAAGCCCTTCAGACTCCAAACCTTCACGCCGGTGTAGTATTTCTCGCCGTTGCCTGTGTAAAACAAAAAGGGCTCATTTGCCGCCAGAACCGCAAGTCTCAGTCGGGCTTCAAAATCGTTGATAAGTGCCTGCGCCGCGACAAACGCATCCATGGGGGATTCATAGGGACTGAAGTAACTGTGGACTTCGCCAGGTCCGCCGCCTGCTGTGAACATGTAGTAGAGGTGATCGCTTGTTTGGAAATCCCGCCACAACCGCAGAAACTCATCGTCGCCGGTTTCCAGAACAAGTGGTCTCAGCCTGTATAGGGCAGTGTAGTACGCCCATTGCATCACGTTGCCAAGCCACCCTGTTTGGTCACGTTGTATATCTGCCCATGAAACGGTGCCTTTGGCTTCTGGTACGTCAATTTCTCCTGCTGAGGTATGTTTCTCGACGACTTCGGAAGGTGTTACCATCTGCAGGTGGTCGTGTCTTAAAATTTCGTCAGGGAGATGCTGGAGGAAACTGTGGATGCCTGTTTCAGGCCAGTGGTGCTCACCAAACGTTTCGTAGTCGGGGAAGATGTTGATGACTTCGCCTTTGGTTGTTGCCAGCCAATGAGCATATTTGTCGGCTGTAAGCGGCCACTCAGGCCACCACCTTGCAGAGAAGCGAAAACCGATGTCGTCGGTTAACTTGTAGTTGCGGAGCAGTACGCGGATTTTTTTGCTATCCTTGGGGGTATAGAGATAGTTTGGGGATTTTTCGCCTAAAATTTTCTCGACACCCTCGGTGTAGATGCCTTGGTACCCCATATTCTCGACGGTTTTGGCTATGGTATTGTTGTATAGCAGTTCGGTGTTCTCAAAAACCGTGGGTGTATATCCGAGTAGATCTTTGATGGTTTGTTTGTGCATTTGTACTTGGGCTATGAATTCTTCTTTGTTTGGGTTGAGGCTGGCGATAGAGTGATAGTATGTTTGGTTTAAGAATTCCACGCGTCCCGACTTGGCAAGCTGGCGGAAGGTTTCCAGTAGGTCTTTGTCGAACATTTCGCACTGTTCAAGAAAAACGCCTGAAACGCTAAATGAAAATTTTGCTTGCTTACGACTACGTTTATGCTCGTCTATGATATTTAGGATTATCTGGTTTGAGGGAAAATAGCATTTCCTTGTTGCCCGCTTAAAGATTTCCCGATCAACTTCGTTGTCAAAGTAGTAGTTGAAAAGTTCCTTTTTGGTTTGATGCCGAAATATTTTTCCTTCCCAAAACAGGTTCCGCCGGAGCCGATGGGGCTGATGGACTTCAAAGACAAACACGACATCCGTCATAACAATGTCCTCTAAGCAGAATCAAATACGGCGAAACAGCTATTTAATTTGTATCCTGTCTTATTGCCGGCTGATAGGCGTCTTAACAATCCAAATAGTTAAAACCCTTGCTGACCTTCTCGTTAACATTTCATAATTGCCGTTTCTTGCAATAAATTTATTGGCTTGAAAAACCCACATAATATTAGGGTGATTGTATGTCTTCGGATAATGAAGATTTTTCTGAATGGTTCAAGAAACGTCAGCGTCCAGCTAAAGATCCCTTCTTCGGCGACATAGATGATATGTTTAAGGAGATGGAGAAGATGATGGATGAACAGTTCAAGGACTTCACCGAAAAAGTGCCTAAAGAATACGTAAAGGAACGGAAGCTTCCTGACGGTAGCACCGTCAAAGAGCTTGGACCCTTTGTGTACGGTTACAGCATGAAAATCGGTCCTGATGGCAAACCCGAAATCCAACAGTTCGGCAACATCAAAAAGGGGCTCAAGGGTCCGTTGCAGGTAAAAGAGGAACGTGAACCGTTGGTGGATATCATGGAAACAAGTGGGGAGGTCCGCGTGGTCGCAGAACTGCCGGGGGTAGAGAAAACTGATATTAAATTGCACGGTACCGAAGATTCAATCGATATTTCGGTGGATACGCCCCAGAACAAGTACTACAAAGAAGTCGAGTTGCCTGCCAAAGTTCGCGTGAAAGAGGCAATTTCCACCTACAAAAATGGTGTGCTGGAAATCGTGTTGCCTAAAGCGGAGCCTTCCAAGTCAAAGGGCGAGCCCATCAACATAGGCTAAAAACCTAAATTTAGGTTCATTTATAGTAAGTCTGTGCACCATGAGTAGTAATTCCGAAATCGATACCCTAAATGCAGTTTGCAGAGAAGCCAAAGTAGCGGGGAAACTGTCCGGCGACAACCTAACGGTTCTATACGAATTATTTGGGCAACGCTTCACCAAAGCCCTCGATGCCGTAACAGAGGGCAGAGTTAAAAAATACACTTTCAAGCCTTCTAGCCGAGTGGTTTGGATTGTGGTGGGCAGAGAACGGGACTACCTCATTATGCCCGAAGCGGAGTTCTGTACCTGCGATGATTTCTACTTTCGGGTGATGGATAGAAAAGTGCATATGTGTTACCATCTTTTGACACAGAAGCTCGCGCAGAATCTTGGGTGGTTTGTGGCGTTTGAGGAATCTGACGACTGCTATAACATGTTAATGGATGAGTGGAAAAAAGCGACTCCTTAAATATGTAAAGTGACAAGGTTAAGGATAATATACAGAGGAACTTCGATGGATTTAGGCACATACTTCCTAACCCTTCAATACGTCCTGATGGGCTCAATCTTCATTACTCTAGCCCTGATTTTCCTATATGCTTACTATGGGAAAGATGAAGAGACAACAACCGATTAAGAGCCCTCTTTACTCCAAGTCTTCCACTCTCATCTGTTAAAATCAGAACAGATGACACTGATTACTGGAGAGTCCAACTTTCTCATTCAGTTAATGTATAGATCTCCAGTATAATCCCTGAAAACGGCACGTATGCAATACGCAAAAATTAAAAGTACCCAGCTCTTTATCGTGTCGGCGCAAAATGACCCCACAAGACCTCATAGCTGAGATTCAAGCCAAAAATTCGCAGATAAGTCAAACCCAAATCTTGGAGCGGCTTACGGCTGAGCGGACCCGAACAGGCGGCCTGTTGGGCGATGAAACCCTGTTGCGGCTAATTGCCGCCGAACTCGGTGTGCAGGTGCAGCAAGCTACGTTTCAGATAAGTAACATTATCTCTTCGGGACGCCTGTTCGCGGGGTTGTATGATATAAATGTGGCTGGGCGTCTAATTGCGGTCTTTCCCGTTAAAACTTTTGGCAACGAAGAAAAATCCGGCAAATTCGCTACCCTCATGCTAGGCGACATAGACGGCTTGTTGCGGGTGGTGCTCTGGAATGAAAAAGCCGAGCTGGTGGAGAAAGGTGAACTTAAAGCAGGACAAGCCGTTAGGCTGTTGCATGGCTACACCCGCAATGATCGCTATGGCAAAACCGAACTTCATCTGGGTACCAAAAGTATAATCGAACTCCAATCTCCCGAAAGAACCGACGCGTACCCGCCCCTTGAGCAATTTACAACCAAAATTAGTAATCTAACCCCAAATTCGGGCAATGTACACCTCGCGGGCGTGGTGAAATCGATTCTTGGCAAAACCGGTTTTACCCGAAGCGACGACAGCAACGGCGTAGTTATGCGTTTTGCTCTGCGAGACGATTCAGGCGAGGTGACGGTGGTTGTTTGGAACGAAAAAGTGGAAGAATTCGAGAAACTGTTCCGCGAAAGCACGCGTTTTTTGCTGGTTAATGTCCGTGTGAAGGAGGCAAAAAACGGCACTGTTGAGGCCCATGCAGATTCAAATACCTGCATATCTGCGCAGTAACCTGCTGTTTGATTTTCCCATTTGGGTAACCTTAAAGTTAATGCTAAACACTGCATATGACCCGCATGGTGCAGAACAAGAAGCGTAGATTCAACGGTGACTTAGCTGACTTCATATTGCTGATTCTCTACAAAGATGGCTCCCAAACCATAGAACAACTTAGAGAAAAAACAGCACTTCAAACCATCACTTTTGATCGCCACATCCAAAAAAGACGCATAAGACGCCGCATAAGAAGCGGCAAACCGTTGAGTGTAGACGGGGCCTGTAAGGATCTGGTCTGCAGAGATTGGATAACTCTAGACGCCGAAGCAAAGTACACATTAACTGATATGGGTCAAGTGGAAGCCGAACAAATCACTAAAACAATAGAGCGGGGTGCCCACAGACTCGAATCTCAGTTCCTTAATCCCTCTGCTGCCGCGCGAAACACCACTGTGAGTTATGTTGCTGTGGCGGTTCTCAAGCTGGCGGCTGGTTTGTTTAGTGGCAGTGTCGGTTTAATCGCGGACGGTGCAGATACCACTGTTGACACGGTGGCTTCCGCGATTGTTTGGGCCGGTATAAAATTTAAAAAAGAAGTCATAGGTACTCTGACTATTATCGGTTTGATGTTTCTTACGGTCATAATTCTGTTTTACAACTCGTTTTCCTCTATTCTCGATAATTTAGCGGGTAGTTTTCTGCCCATGACCATGCCCTATGTCGTCATCGTTGTTGAACTCATAGCTATGCTCTCTATGTTTGTGAACTCTTTCTATCAGCGTTTTGTGGGCAAAAGAAGCCAAAGTCTTGCATTAATCTCCCAATCCATCGACTCCACAAATGGTATCTACTCTGCAGCAGCAGTGATAGTTGGTGCAGTTTTTTCTATCTTTGGTATATTTTGGGTTGATGCAGTTGTTGGGGCCTTCATTGCAACCCGTATTAGTATCGATGGTATCGGTTTGATCCGTGAAGCCGCCCGAACCATGCGGGGTGTAGCGCCAGAGTTTTCCAAGTTCAAGCTTCCCTTTGAAGAACAAGTTACTCAGCGGCGTACTGATAACTTTCGTCACTGGATAATGTATGCCATACATAACGATAAGCTGAGCACTAAGCGGGAACTTGTAGCGTCGCTGGAGAAAACTTTTCGACCCAATTATGTGCCCACAGTATTCACCGAGTTCACAGCTGGCAGAGAGGTAAATTTTGAGGCAAACTTTTCTGAGCTCATAGCGCCTCTGATTAAGGCCGGTTACTTGACCGGCGGTGCCGACTGCTACATGCTCACCGATAGTGGAAAAAGCTACATCAAAGACAAAATCGACATGATTACTGTGAACAAACCGAGCGGTGAGCACTAAAAAATAAAAAGAAAGGTTGACGCCTAGATTTTTGTAATGATAGCATCCGTTATTTCGGTGCCTGTGGCTTCTCCGCCTAAATCGCGGGTTCTGACTTTGCCCTCTTTAAGCACCGCTATGATGGTCTCCTCGATTTTTTTAGCCGCCTCCTTTTCACCCAGCCAATCCAGCATCATCGCTCCCGCCATGATGGTGGCTATGGGGTTTACACGGTTCATGCCTGTGTATTTGGGTGCTGATCCGTGGACTGGTTCGAACATACCGTAGGATGCGCCGATGTTTGCACCTGCTGCCAGTCCTAAGCTGCCTGTGACTTGTGCGGCTTCATCAGATAGGATGTCGCCGAAAAGATTAGTGGTGACCATGACATCATATTTCTCGGGTTGCTTGATCAGTTGCATAGTTGCAGCGTCAATATGGAGGTCGTCAACTTCGACTTCGGGGTAGTTTTTCTGGGCTTCTTTAACTGCATCTTTAAAGATGCCATCGGTTATGCGAAGAATGTTACCTTTGTGTATGTAGGTTAAGTGCTTGCGGCGTTGCATAGCCAGTTTAAAGGCAAAATCTGCCACTCTAAGGGATGCCTCTCTTGTGATAATTCGGAGCGCTATACCTACACCTGGTGCCAAAAGTGTTTCTGCGCCTGAGTAGAGCCCTTCAGTGTTTTCTCTGACAACAACAAGGTCGATGTTAGGTTTGAGGGCTTCCACGTTAGGGAAAGTGCGGCATGGACGTACATTTGCGTATAACCCAAACATCCGCCGAAGCGTGACTGCAACGCTGACGGGTGCCCCTGCTTCTTCAGGAGTGGTCATGGGGCCTTTTAGACATGCGTTGGTCTGTTTAATGAGCTCCACGGTTTCTTTAGGCAGATTTGTGCCGTGCTCTGGGATGCAATGGGCTCCGGCTTCGCCATAGAGGATGTTTAGTTTAAAGCTGGATTTTTTCTCAACTGCCTCCAGCACTCTGACGGTGGCTTCGGTGACTTCAGGCCCGATGCCATCGCCTTTGAGTGCAGATATGCTGTACGTTTTAGTCATGATTTTCTCTACCTTGTGATTTGTGTAACATAATGTTTCTGCTTATGTGTTTTCCTGTCAAATTTTCTATTTTTATGCTGTTTGGATGAAGAACTGATGATGTAGCAAACGAAGGGTACAAACCGCCGAACTCGACCCGAGGGAAGTATGAGGCATCGCGTACAGCGGTAAATACCTGTGAAAGCTGAATTTAAGTCTGATTTTTGGCTTGTCCCCGGAAGTGAGGCTGAGCGATTTATGCACCGGAGTGCGCCGTCGTAAAACGTTGCCAGTCCGCTTTAGTCCCTGCTTTGGACGAGTTGTCTTGTTGGTGTGGCTTAAGTTGTTGCAAACATGTTACCTCAGATTTGCATATATCGTGGAGCGCCTATCAGGGGAAATCTAGCATGGCACAACAATCAGTTATTTTGCATTTAACCTATTCCCTCTTAGGCAAATCAGATTTTGTAGCTTAACAGTCGCCGCTTGCGGGTCTGGCCATTTTCATCTTTTTCTTTGTAGATGTGTCGCAAAATAACCGCGTTGGTCTTTACCCGTTCAAATCGTTTCTCTGTGTTTTTTTTCTCCTGTAGTTTAATGATATTAGATATTTTGCTGACTTTTTCGACTGTGCCATCTTCGCGGGTACGCTCGACCTTGATGCAGTCATCCACCATACAGTTGGCGACGCAAGCGTTGCAGTACACACAGAGGTCCTCAATTATACCGATTTCACCGATGCTCCAGTAGAGTGCGTTAGTTGGACAGGCTTTGATACAGAGTTCGCATTGTCCTCCGACACAGGTGAATTTGTTGATGCTGATTTTGCCGTCTTTGAAGATCTCTTTGACGCCTGTGGGTTCTATGAGTTCCTTGCGGCGTTTTTTACGTTCTTCTTCCTCGTTTGCCGCTTCCTCGTCTTCATTCATTAAATCGAATATAGAAGGAATTTTCGTCGGCATCTATGTTCACGATTAGTGCGGTGGTCAAAATAGGTTTTCTAAACTATAATTACTTATCTGGCTACACACACAGTTTTTACGTACCTACAGGTTTGTCCTATGGTAGCGGTTGGATGATAAAAGCCTAATACAAAGATGCCAATATGCTATACATTCAGGCTGACTAAAGTGACCAAATTCAAATACGGGGTCTTCCTGCCCTTCTATGCTTTCCAAACCCAAACTTCAAACCAATACTACCGCCAGCTCAAAAACATTGTTTTAGAATGCGAACGCCTCGGCTATGACTCCATATGGCTCGACGATCACCTCATGTATGGTAACACGCCGATTCTTGAATGCTGGACCACGCTGTCTGCACTTGCTGCAACAACCAGCAAAATCCGCCTCGGCATCATGGTAACCTGCAATACCCACCGCAACCCCGCATTAGTCGCCAAAGCCATGGCAACCATGGATGTTATATCGGATGGACGATTGGAATTTGGTATCGGTGCAGGTGTACAAGAGGCTGAACATGAGGCTTATGGCTTTAGCTTTCCTCCCCCCTCAGTGAGAATAGCCCAGTTGGAGGAAGCCATAGAAGTTATCCGGAGGCTTTGGGTATATCCAAAAGCAAGCTACCAAGGCAAATACTACACGTTAAAAGATGCCGTGTGCGAGCCTAAACCCAAACAGAAGCCTCATCCGCCCATCATTGTGGGGGGTGGTGGAGAAAAATACACCTTAAAAGTTGCCGCCAAATATGCCGACCGCTTCGACTGGGGATTTCTACCCTCCATAGAGGTATATAAACACAAGTTGTCTATTCTGAAACGGAACTGTGAACTCATCGGTAGAGATTTCCGTCAAATAGAGTTATCCTGCTGGCCTAGCGGACAGATATTGATTGCTGCCGACCAAAGGATGCTGAAGGAAAAAATTGCCAAATACAAGCCTGCGAATGCTTCGCTTGAAGAATTTAAACAATACACTCTAATAGGTACTGCCAAGGAGTGCATTAGGGGTTTTCAGGCTTACATAGATTTAGGTGTGACCTATTTCTTGTTGTATTTTGCTGATTTGCCCAGTGTCGATGGATTGAGACTGTTCAAAGATGCCTCTGGCCTTCGCGATTAGAGGTCACCTCTTGCTAGGTGTCCCAGTTCATGCTGGATGATTTCTTCAAGGCTGTGGTAGGGATTTTGGCGGACTAGTATGATGTAGTCGACATCGTCGGTTTCTTGGCCGTTAAAAATGCAGGCATCTGTACCTTTGATGGAGAGTATTCTGCCCCACTCCTCGATTTCACACAAATCATCCTCCAAACAGCGTCGATGTCTCAGAACATAGTTGAAGTCCTCGTCGCTTAGTCGAAGCATTTTGACATTTGGGAGCGGTTTGTTGCTGAGTTTTTTCCATGCTTCGCTGAGTTGCCGTTTTGGAATGTATTCTGCCTGCATCTCTAAACCTTCAAGTTCAACCATAAAAAACACGTCTAACCTTTAATCTACCTAAAACCGAGAACTGTCCTTTTGGGTAGTTGCTACCAAATCTTACGGGTTAGACGCTAAAAGCCTTTGCAACAGGAACAAGACAATCACAACTGACTTAGAGCTATCCACCCACAACACAAGTTGATGTCGTGTCGTCTGCATCTATGCTTAGCTATTTTCGTTATGCAACAGAGCATTTCTGCGGGGTGGCTGATCCAGTAGTTGCCTTCTGACAATCGTTCTATGCTCGACGAGTACAAGAACAAATTAGTTGCCAGTTTTCATCTGTTAAGCCTATAAATAGAAAGTCCAATCAATGAAAACAATCATCTTCTTTATTTCGGTCTTCTGTTTTTGTTCTTTAGCTCAGTGTTATTATTTGCATATTATTAAATTATGCGTATGTATTATGATTATAAATGATTCGCCGTTTGGGTGTTTAAAACATAAATACTGCACCTGAAGACTATAAAAAATGTGTGCTCTACTTCTAAGCGCCACTAACGAGATCTTTTATTTTAGGATGACAAAAGGAAGCGTTATGGCCGTTGTATCTTGGCTCTGTTTTCGTGTTTACGTTTCCAAGAGGAAAATTTTATATGAAAAGTCGTTGTTTACACAGGCATGGCTCCCAAGAAAAATAAGAAACGTCTAACGCCGGAGCAACGGAAACGAAAATCTAATCGCACGACGTGGATTGCAATAGCCGCAATAGCAACCGTTGTTGTGGTTTTTGGAATTTTAGCCGCGTCTGGGCTCCTAGGAAATCGCTCCGATACTCCAATGGAACCAATAGCACCAACCCAAGTGTTGCTGGAAACCACTGAAGGTAACATAACCATCGATCTTAGAACCGATAAACCCATCACCTCTGGCAACTTCATAAACCTTGTCAACGAAGGAGTATACGATGGCACCACATTCTACCGAACAATGGCGGAATTTATGATTCAAGGCGGAAAAGGCGCCAGTGGCGGTAACATTCCATCAATAAAAGATGAAATCGGTACTAACAATCGTAACACCAACTACACCATTGCTATGGCTAATACCGGTGCGCCGAACTCGGCATCAAGTGAATTCTTTATAAATGTAGCAGACAACGGACAAAGAATATCTGGCTTTAACTCAAATTACTCGGTGTTTGGTACCGTGATCGATGGCACAGATGTAGTTGACGCTATAGCCAACGCCCCCGTAACCGAAAACCCCAGCAGACCCGGCGAACAAAGCGTTCCAGTTAACCCCGTAAAAATCCTGCGTGCTACCGTATTGCCGTAGCAACAGGCAAAAGCTTCCCTTTCTTTAAACCCAAAAACAATAATCCAACAGGCAGTTCTGCAATAAGCATAATAGTTATTCTTCCATTGATTGTTCTGGGATACATAATGACAGATTCAAAAACAAACCCGTCTACAACAGATCAATATACAAACGGTGTAAAAATCCTTCTTCACACCAACATGGGCGATATAACTCTCCAGCTCCGCAATGACATGCCCCTAACCACAGGGAACTTTCAAAACCTAGTAGTAAAAGGCACCTTCAACGGCACCATATTCCATCGTGTCATCGACGGCTTTATGATCCAAGGGGGCGATCCCACAGGAACCGGATATGGTGATCCATCTATCCCCGAAATCAAAGATGAATTCACCCGCAAAAATCATAATGTCCGCGGAACCATTGCCATGGCAAACGCCGGTCCAAATACCGGAAGCAGTCAATTTTTCATTAACATCGAAAACAACAACTATCTAGATGCGAAACATCCCCAGTTCGGCAAAGTCATAACGGGTATGGATATCGTGGATAAAATCGCCCAAGTAAAAACAAACCAAAACGACAAACCGCTTAAAGAAATCGTAATAGTAACTGCAACAGTTGTGCCGTAGAACAAAAAATTAGAGGGTAATTATTTTTTCTGTTCTTCTTTTGGTTTAGAGCCAATTTCGACGACTTGAATACTTATCTGGTATTTTTTGCCGCCGGCCACCATCTTGCCGGTTCCATAGTATCCTCTGCTACCGGTTTTGAAATCTTTTTTATCTATAACAAAATTCTGTTTATCACCGTTTAACTGGATTGTTGCAATGTTTGTTTGTTCACTCATTCTAAGACACCTATCTTGAGTATCATCATTGTGACTTTTCACCTTTTCGCTCCAAATTCCCCCAGGGTCGCAACAGATGGCCATCCTCGATTATTCGTCCGTGAGAAAAAAGCAATTGCCTATAACTTTATGGCTACCCTGATACTGCACAGGGTTGGAGGTGGAAAACGCTTGATGCACAAAAAACTTAACAGCCGCCCCGACAAATAGTTTCTCATACATGTTTGAAGGTTACCCTGTTGAGAAGCGATGAAATTAAAAAAGGAACCGAGAAAGCCCCCCACCGCGCCCTGCTCAAATCACTGGGTTTAACAGATGATGATATGGCAAAACCGTTCATCGGAGTAGCCAACAGCTACACCAACATCGTCCCCGGGCACATCCATCTTCGCACCTTAGGTGAAGCCGTAAAAGATGGTATTCTCTCAGCCGGTGGTCAACCATTCGAATTCAACACTATCGCAGTCTGTGATGGTATAGCCATGGGACACGAAGGCATGCGCTACTCGCTTCCATCAAGGGAAATCATCGCGGACTCTATAGAAATAATGCTCCAGGCCCATCGTCTAGATGGGCTTGTTATGATTTCTAACTGTGACAAAGTCACCCCTGGAATGTTAATGGCGGCTGCGCGTGTCGACATCCCCGCCATTATGGTCACAGGTGGACCGATGGCGGCGGGCCGATTAAACGGCAGAAAAATCAGCTACAGCTCCATGCCCGAAGCATTGGGGCAGGTTGCTACGGGCAAAATTACCGAACAGGAACTCACACAGCTGGAAAATTCTGCGTGTCCTGGCTGTGGTAGTTGCAGTGGTATGTTCACTGCCAACACCATGGCGTGCATGGCTGAAGCACTGGGGATGTCACTACCCTGTTGTGGCACTTCGCTGGCGACAAGCGCTTTTAAACTCCGCTTAGCCAAACAATCCGGCCGGCAAATAATTAAACTCATCAATAGCGATATCAAGCCCTCAGCGATTTTGACTAAGGAAGCCTTTGAAAACGCTATCTCTGTGGATATGGCATTGGGGGGCTCAACTAACACAACTCTGCACTTGCCCGCTATAGCTAAAGAAACCGGCTTAACCTTGTCACTCTCAGCATTTGATGAAATCGGCCGAAAAGTGCCTCACCTCTGTAGCATGATTCCCAGCGGCGTCTATGCCTTGGAAGATTTGGATGCGGCAGGGGGTGTCCCTGCAGTTATGACTGAACTCAAAAGTCTGCTTCACTTGGAATTGCCAACAGTGAGCGGTAGAACAGTCGGCGAAAACATCCAAAGTGCAGAGGTGCTTGATCGTGCAGTCATCCGTCCGCTCTCAGATCCAGTGCACAAGGAAGGAGGTATTGCAGTCTTAACCGGTAATCTCGCCCCCAAAGGGGCTGTTATAAAAACGGCCGGCGTCGCACCCCAAATGCAGAAGCACACAGGACCCGCAAAAGTCTACGAATCAGAGAAAGAAGCCATAACCGCCATTCGCGCTAAACAGGTGGTGCCCGGAGATGTCATCGTTATCCGCTATGAAGGTCCCCGAGGCGGCCCAGGCATGCCTGAAATGCTTATCCCAACCGCAACCATCGCCGGTATGGGACTCGCTGAATCTGTTGCACTCATCACAGACGGACGCTTCAGCGGCGCAACCAGAGGCGGCAGTATCGGACACGTTGCACCGGAAGCCTTTGAAGGTGGACCCATTGGAGTTATCCAAAACGGTGATATCATAACCATCGACATACCCAACCGCATTCTAAAAGTCGAACTCTCCGATAAAGAACTCCAAATCCGTTTAGCTGCCTGGAAACCGCGGCCGCCAAAAATCAGTAAAGGTATCCTCTCAAGATACCACCCGGCGCCATCTGAATAAAAGCTTGAAATAGACAAAAGGGTAGCCACTATTTTTATCGGTTATGTCCAATCATGTCGTCGTCCATCACGTATTTTTTGTATGTCTCTTCTGCAGATCAACAAAGGGATAATTGTGGCTAATGATTAGAAAGATTTTTCATACGCAAATTTAGATAACAAAACTGTCCACAGGCTCTGTTTTAGTTTCCTGCTCCTGTGTTTTCTTCTTTATCATAGGCAAAATGAACTCTAAAACCACAAGTGCAAGGATAATCGCAATGATAAACGGCAGACCCCACGGATTACCCTGCAGAAACAGTGTAATATGTCCAAGCCATGGAATACGCATAACCACTTTGCCAATCACTTGATCTTCAGGTACACCCTGTCCAGTATGCCATATACGGTTAGAATCATAATCTTGCGTTGATATCGGGTTTGGCCATTTCACAGTTGGGTTGCCATCACCTTTGGTTTGGAAGTAACGGCTACCGTTAACTTCATAACTTGTAACCACTCGATGAACGATGGGTATAGCTGAGGGGTTAGTTGGGTTCTGGTACACAATGATGTCGCTGTTAGGGTAGTCGGCGTTTATGCTCTTGGGGTCTACGCCTTGGATGATTATTATATCACCCACATGAAGGGTATGCTCAAAGACGTGGCCCCCGCCGTCACATAAATCGTTATAGGGGACACACATGCTACCGCTTTTCACTACCCGTACTGGAACATCAACGTTTAGGGCAAACCCCAATCCAACAAAGAAACCAACGACTATGAGCACAACTACAGCAATGGCTACTGCAGATTTTATGTAAACACTATGGGTGATTTTTTGGGTGATATTCATGTTCTGTCTTCAGCTGTTACCTTAATAGAGCAGCACACTAATGTTAATAAACAGTTAATAACCCGCATATTCTTCGCAACATAACCAACAAACAAAAAAACTTGATGACGCACACATTTGATTAATTTGACCGTATCGTCCACAGCCATCCAATCGGTCTCTTTAAAGCCGTAATCAAGTACGGCAAAACCATGCTTAGAACCATTAAAATTAACACGCCGAAACGAAGTTGCTCCAATACATTTCGATCCATAGCCTCAGTAAACAGATTAAAGGAATAGTAAGTGACACTATCCACACCAAAAGACACAAACCCCCACCACTGATTTAAAAACAGTGTACTCTCGATCAGAGAGGCAAACAACATAACCAGCCCGACGGCGGCAAGTCCCATCACGATTAGTCGGTTTTTTTTACGATCCATAAAAGCGATTAACATGCTACTCTTGTCTGTTATGGATGCGGCAAGCAAACAGAAGAAAGGCAATGCAGTGTAATTGTATTTGAAAGCACTGATATAGGGCACCGTTAAGCGCAAACCCAACACTAAAAATATATCCAGCCCCATGATTACCGCTATAGCTCCAACACAGACAGCGTCCAACCGTAAAAACCCCGCCAGTCTCTTTCTGTAGATAACTGCAAATGCTAAAGAGAAAAACCCCGCAAGGAAGAGAAACCAGCCGGCACTATTGACAAAGATAATGGGCAAAAACGCGAGCACCGGATCAGTCACAAGCTCAGGATGCGTAAAATCGCTGTTGAAGTAGACACCAAAAAAATTCTGATTCGCAAAGCCACCAAACCAAACAGCCTGCAGAATCAATGAGGGCAAAACAAAAAGCAAGATATTCTTAAAATCAAGTTTGAAGGGTGTTTCTTTTCTATACAGGTATATTATCAGCAACATGGGTATAATCATGAAAACTGCATAGAGCTTCGTTAGAAACGCTGTTGCAAAAACGACCCCTGCCCCTAACACAAGCTTCTGGGAATTGTGCCTAACCGCTATGATGCCAATGATTAAAAAGAGCAAACTCAAAAAGAGATATTGATTGTCTATCAGAAAGATCCGGGTCATGTAGGTATGCCAGGGAACCATACCAAAGAGTGCAGCCGCTACAAGCCCGGTTCTTCTGCCATACATCACTATACCCAGCACGTATAGAAGAAAGACACTGCCAAGCCCAAATGCCGTAGCCAGCCATACGCCGTTGAGATAGGATAAACCCGATACCCCAAAAAACAGGGCGGCAGTGTAGAAGCCCAGAGGCGGCTGATTAATCATAAGCCCTGTTGAGATGTAGGGAAAACCATATGTAAGTACATTTGTGGCGGCTTCGTATTCCAGCTGGGCATCCCAATTTGTGTAGGTGCCCATATACGCTGTAATCAGCAGGCTACCCAGCAAGATTCCGATTATGGGGTAATGCGTAGCTAAGGTGGCTTTGAGGTTTGCCATTTCACTTGGATTCCCATATACATCTGCCTGCTGGGCATTTTAAAATTATCCCACAACGATAGAATAAGTAACAGTAAAATAGTCACATCTGCTCCTAGTTTTAGGAGTGTTTTGTTTGTCAGCAGTATTGAATCAGGATGTCGAGTGGAACTTTCGGATAATCACCAAAAGATTAATCGTTATTAAAACCAAAGGTGAGAACTCTCGTAACCTCGGTGTTTTGGATGTTGTAACCGGTTTGATTTTCACAGTTGAAACACCCAGCCCCATCAACTTGGATGAACTTGAGATTAACCATGAATATATCTTTGACCTCCACGTTTATACCTCAAAAAACCTCGATGATGTAGCGGTGGATTTTGTGAGTTTCTTCGAAGCTCTCGACGTTGAACAGAGCATGGAGGACTTTATCAAAGCATACTGGGTTTACCCCACCAAAATCCGTTTTCAGCTCACCGAAATAGAAGACGCCTAAGGGATCTGTGGAAGTCATGTTCCAGTGACATGCTAATGAGTCAGAAGTTGATTCGTACATAACATCCCCTATTGGTCGACCGACTGGATATATCTAAAACCAAAATCTAACGTGGAATTACCCGCGATTTAAACCGTCTGTGCAAATTAAGCAACAATAATTCCCGTAGATTTTCTGGTCACAATAAAAATAACGGTTTAACAAGTTTATTTGCAACCAGTGCTAACCGAGTACCATGTTGACAAATTTGTCAGGGTTAAATAGTTCTAAATCCTTGTAGGCTTGTCCTACGCCGATGAAGAGAATCGGTTTCTGTGTTACATAAGTTACACTCAAGGCTGAGCCGCCTTTTACATCTGCATCTACCTTTGTAAGGACGGTTGCATCGATACCTATTGCTTTGTTAAATTCTTCGGCTTGTAGCACTGCATCGTTGCCAATAAGTGAATCTACTGTGAAAATCGTTAAATCCGGTTGTACAACGCGTTTGACTTTGCTGAGCTCATTCATTAAGTTTTGGTTAGTCTGCATTCTGCCGGCGGTGTCAATTAAAACTGTGTTAATTCCATGTGCTCTGGCATGATTAACTGTATCGTAAGCAACTGCTGCAGGGTCGCCGCCGTAGATGCTTTTAATCACGCGGATACCCAGACGTTTACCATGTTCCTCAAGCTGTTCGATCGAACCCGCTCGATAGGTGTCTGCACCCGCTAGCACAACCGAGTAGCCTTTATCTTGGAAGAACCGGGCAACTTTGGCGATGGTGGTGGTTTTGCCTGTACCGTTGATACCCACAAACATGAGTGTCAGGGGTTCTTTATTTCTGCGTTTTTCCTCGGCTTTTTGTAGCAAGTCGATTCTTTGGTTGGTTAACATAACTTCCAAGAGGACTTGGCGGAGGTTTTCGTCGACAATTTTTTTGCGGTCTTCCATTCGTTTAACCTGAACACCGGCGAGTCTCTCAACTAGCTCGTCGCAGATTTTGTCTGCAACTGGAAAAGCAACATCATTCTCTGCGAGGTTCATTTTAAAATCGGATACGACCGGGGTTAAGCTTTCAGCTTTCAGCTCAGTCGTGGTTACTTTGTTTACTAAGCCTTTAAACCCTGACTTGAGCTTCTCAAACATTAATTTCCGCTCTATGGTCTGCCTTATCTGGCGCTTGCAAGGAGTGTTTCAAGTCTGTTTCTGCCGATGTTTATGCGTTCGGCAACTTGACTGAACTGTTGCTGAGCGGAAGTCATGGTTTTCTCGAGTTCGTCGAGGCGTTCTTTGAGGTCAATCTTTGCATCAGGCAATGTTTTTTCGACAGAAACACCTGAACCTAAACCCACGATGACTTTGTTAGAGTCTGCAAGTTTAACTTTTACATAAGAGCTACCGCCGATGGGAACCAGCATTTCAGCGTTTTCCTGTTCTTTTTCCATGCCGTCTAAGGTTGCGTTGGCATAGGTTAAATCTGCTATGGCTGCATTAACCATAGTTATGCGCTGCTGGAGCGCTTCTGCTGTCTGTTCTAGATAACGCATTTCTACGCTGAGTTTACGCAGTTCCTCTTCAGCTGGGGCTCTTTGAGTCAATTTCTTATTCTCCAGTGACTAATTTCTTTAAGATAGGATCCTCGATTTCTTGTGCAGAGATTTCTTTTGCACTGGCGATTTTTATGTGGACCCGTTTTACGCGGTGGCGGCTACCTATTTCAGCGTAAACTTTCTCAACAGCATGTTCACTTTTGTCAGCTAAGAGTTCTCTAACGAAGGGTGTCGAGAGTCTGGGCTTGTTGATCTCACCAGTTACTTTGAAGACTTTCATAGTTATTTTCTTCCTGCACAATTCCAATGCAATCCCAATTATAAACGTATTCACCTGCATTTACCCAAAAAATGACACCTAAAGTATTTGTCTATTATGTGTTTCATGGATGAATCTGATTTGCAAATAATTAAAGTACATAGCTAATAAATAGCCTGATGAACCTGACTTTGTTGAACGTCAAATATCATTCATTCATACTTTAACTCAGAAGGTTTGATCAATGACTTTTTTTGCGATAGTGAACTGGCGGTAGGTTATTGCTTGAAATCCTGAACTATCATACCTTTGAGGACTTCACTTTTTACTGTACGGTAACCGATGCCTTCCATGATTCCGCTGATGAACCGGGCGAGATGCTCTGTTGCCTCTTTAGTAAGCACAGTAGAGACGCATCTGATCCGCAGGGTTTCATCTGAGCGTTTTATTTGAACCTCGCTTAAGTCCCATCGGCTTGCCAAAAGAAAACTATCCAGCGCTTTAACGGCATCGATGAATCTTTCCTTTAAGTATTTGCCATGCCATCTTCCACTTTCAAACCATACAGCGTCCAGTTGTTCTTTTTTCTCCATGCAGGCAAGTTCAGTTAAATAGTTCAGAACCGTCAAAGGAACAAATGTGCCTCCTAGAATTCTTTGTGCCTGCATAACTTCAAAAAACTCGCCTGCCTGTCCCAAATCATATCCTACAGCTGTAACCTTCACTGCCTGCGTTAAAGCTTCTTCAAGGAACTTGGTTACTGTTTCTCCCCTGCTTTGGGATGCTTTAACGGCTTCTTCAAGCAGGTCGGGATTGATGTAAACCAGCTTTTTTTCTTTACGTTGAACCATGTTCTTTCTCCTTCACATAGTCTAAACGGATAACGCCCCGTGTAACCTCTTGAACTGTCGGTTTGTAACCAAGCCTCTGCATTGCACCCAATAGAAACGAAGCAAACAAAAACGTGTAGGCCTCCGTAAATCGTGGACTGGTAACTCTGATCAAAACCTGCTTTTCCGTTTGTTTGAAATACAATTCAGGGGCATTCCAGGTAAATGCTGACAAGTCACCCTTAAATGCACTCAATGCCGTTGTATGACCCTCAGAAGTGTAGCGGGAGGCAAACCAGACTCCCGCATCAAACCAGCTTTTTTGAGCCAAACGCTTATTCTTGTCGTAGGCTAAATCAGCCATATCATACCAAACATTCTCCAATCCAAGCATAAAACCTGCATGCCGAGCCGTCTCTATTTTTCTCTGTTCATTCGCCATTTTTTTTAAGCTTAAATCTATTCCGTCAGAATCTATTTCTAACTGGAAAATTTCGTTAACCAGCTCAAACAAGCTGTAGCCCTGAGCTTTGGCAATTTCGCCTAAACGGTTCAGTAGGTCTTCTCTGGCAACAAAAGTTTTCCGCTTTATAACGTTAGTTTGTTTGATCATAAAGACATGCATTGGATTGCGGGCGGTTCGCTAAGGTTTAACGCCCAAAATATCCCTGCATAACACCTAAACAAGTTAGGGTTAGGTCCAAAATAAATGTTTTTAAAAAATAGATTTTGTTACTATTGAGCGGGACAGCGTTCGCGGTCTATAAATTAAACTTATTGAACGAATTCAAGCTGACAACTGATTAAATTGCAAAAATTGATGCTGTGAAGGGGAATATGGGGTGGTGATCTGTTTGTAAATTAAAACGCTTTAAAATAGCGCGGATTTTGTTATTGTATGCAAGTAACATTGTATATTTTTATTTCACTTCAATGATGATATCGTCAATTTTATCGTGAATTTCAATGCCATTAACTTCGATATGATAATGTATGTCTAAAATATATGTGCCTGCCTCAACAGCCGTGTATTCAAAAACTTTTGGTATTTTATCGTTCGCTCTTAGGATTTGCTCGACTATTATTGTTGTTTCGCTGTGGGTGGGTGTATCATTGATGTTATGGAAGAATATGCATGGCATTTGTCCGTTAGAGGTGACATTGACGTCTTCACCACTTTTATTGGTTATTGTAGCCTTAAACGATATTTTTTCTCCCACATTAAAGTTGGTGTTAAGTAGATCTATTTCAAGTGGAAAATTTTTTTCATTAAAAGTTTTCCCTTGGCCTGGTGTTAAAACTGATATGGCTAAGATGGGGCTTATGCAAATTATTATGGCGATAAAGATTGCATATAGTTTTTTCATCATTTTTCTTCACATTGAATTTATTGGGTGAACAATTATATTTATGTATGCTTTTCCCCTAAAATTGGTTTTTATATTCCATTTGTTATCTGAAAACTGTGGTTTTTGCAAATAATTTGGCAGTAATTTTGGCGCTTGTGAAAGCTACTTGATAATCTTAATAGTTATATCTTAAAATTGATATGTTAATAGTGACTCAGCTGTTGCTTGGTTAGGAAGAGAGAAATTAGAGGGTTACAATATTTAGTGTAGGCCTCAGCTTTACGCCGTCGCTTCGAGAAGAAAACAAATGAATACAAAAACAACCACACGAACCCCCGCCATAATTGCCGCAACAGCCCTCTTCACTACACTTATATTCATCATAACTACACAAATCCCTCCAATACTCATCCCCGCAACATCAGGCTACTTCAACATGGGCGAAGTAGCCATCTATGTCGCAGCCCTGCTTTTCGGCCCCTTCGTCGGGGCATTTGCCGGCGGAATAGGAACCGCACTTTCGGACGTCTACTTGGGATTTGCACATTTTGCTCCGGGAACATTGATAATAAAAGGCGCAGAAGGCGCAATAGTCGGACTCCTAAACATCAAACTGAAAAAACGCATCCAAAACACAACAATACGCGCCATAATCTCCATAGCAACAGGCGGCTCCGTAATGGTTTTAGGCTATTTTCTCTACGAAAACCTGATTGCTTTGCTCATTCCCAGCTTGGAAATCTATGCGCTCATCGAAATACCCATAAACATAGGCCAAATGCTGATAGGTTTGATAATAGCCGTTCCAATAGTGCATGCCGTCCAGCGGGTTTTCCCACAATTTAAAAACCACCTTTAACAGAGTATATTCATGAAACTTCAATCTGGAAAAATCCCCACAGACATACTGAAAAACATTGTTTTCAAAAACTTGGGTGCCAAAAGAAGCGAAGTCAAACTGGGACCAGCTGCAGGTGTTGACGGGGCCGTATTGGATATGGGCACAAAGGATGCCATAATATCAATGGACCCCATTACGGGCGCGGTGGAACGCATCGGCTGGGAAGCTATACACATCAATGCCAACGACGTCGCAACCTTTGGCGTTGAACCCGCATTTTTCTTTAGTTGCATCATGCTTCCCCCAAACACTGATAGTAAAATCGTTGAAAACATCAGCACACAAATGCATCACGCCGCAGAAGAACTGGGCATAGCTATAGTCGGCGGTCACTGTGAAGTCACACCAGGGCTGACAACCCCAATTATTGTGGGTTGCCTTGTGGGCTTAACTGAGAAAGGCAAATACGTGACAGCCGCAGGGGCAAAAACAGGCGATAAACTTATCCTAACTAAAAGCGCAGGTATCGAAGGTACAGCCATCCTCGCTACAGACCGCGAACAACAACTCCAAAAAATCTTCAGCCAAGTCATGCTCGACGATGCCAAACGCTTCTACAATCAAATAAGCGTCGTCAAAGACGCCCTAACCGCATACCGTACTGGCGGAGTTCACGCAATGCATGACCCAACAGAGGGAGGCATCCTAAACGGAGTACACGAGATGGCAGATGCCGCTGGCTTAGGAGTACGGATTTTTGAAGAGAAAATCACCATAGAACCCGAAACCGCAAAAATTTGCCGCTACTATGAAATCGACCCTCTGCAACTAATCAGCTCCGGTGCGTTACTCATCGCCGCAGAACCCCAAGACGCAACAAAAATCATCCAAAACCTCGCAGCTCAGCATATCTATGCAGATGTCATCGGCGAATTCCTGCTAAACCCCAACAAACGACTCCTCATAAAAAACCAAGATTCAGCAGAGGACCTGCCCCGCCCCATCTCAGATAACCTCTGGATAGCATTGTCACGCTGAAAAGCCTCTCTAATAGCCTGATAATAGTGACGGCATCAAGTGCTAATTTTCTTGATGTTTAAACATCTACTTCCACAATTGGTATTTATAGGCTGACCAACCATACTTTGCAAATGTTTTACACGGAGGGTGAAGGCAAACGTTAACACAGACATGTGCAGTAGCCATCCTAGCTACGTTAAAGGATACGTTGCCTATGCCTCGGCTCGTCAAAAGCGGTGAAGATCCATATCAAACACTAGTTATCACGATTATTTCGCAGAACACCGCTGATACCAATACCGAACGTGCCTTCAAAAGTCTCTCAGACAAATTCTCAATAACTCCAAAGACCCTTGCAACAGCAAAAATCAGCGATATAGAAGAATGCATACGAATCGCTGGACTCTACCAAGCCAAAGCCAAAGCCATCTACACAGCCTCCAATACAATCCTCACTCGGTTCGGCGGTACCCTAACCCCTATCCTATCCCTATCTACAGAGGAGGCAAGGCGGACGCTTATGGATATGCCGGGGGTGGGTCCAAAAACGGCGGATGTGGTGTTGCTGTTTTCTGCCGGTAAACCCACGATACCTGTGGATACGCATGTTAATCGGGTCTCAAGGCGGTTGGGACTGGCGCCCACAAATGGCGGTTATGAAGAGGTGCGACTGAGCCTGCAGCAGTACTTTGAACCCAAAGATTACCTCTTGGTACATATGCTCTTGATTGCGCATGGCCGAAAAACCTGCAAAGCACCCAAGCCGCTCTGCACAAAATGTCTGGTCAACACTTATTGCCCATCAAACGGGAGCGTTAACTGATGCGGTTGCCAGCAGAAGTCCAAGAATACTTTCCCTATGATAGTGCACGTCCCCACCAAGACGAATTCATAACCACCGTTAACAAGGCCGTTAACGATCACAAAAGTGTACTCATCGAGGGTAGCAATGGCTTGGGAAAAACCATCTCAGCGCTCTCTGCAGTGCTCCCGGTTGCGGTGAAGAAGAACCTCAAAATTCTCTATGTTGCCAGAACCCACCGTCAGCATGATCGTGTCATCGAAGAACTCCGTGCCGTCTACAAGCAACATCCAGTTACAGGCGTATCTATCCGGGGACGCAACGAGATGTGTCTTAATGTGTTCGCCTCTAAAGGAGCGTCTGACTCGCGATCACTTATGGAAGTCTGCGAGATGCTTAAAGCCAAAGGCAGATGTCCCTATTATACCAATGTACAGAATCGCTCTTGGGAGTACCTCCAGATGCAACAGGAAGTCGCCCGGCGGCCCTATATGGGCTCTGAAATTCTGCGTTCCTGTAAAAAGAAGGAACTCTGTGCCTACGAACTGGTAAAGGGGGCGATTTCTGAGGCACGGGTTATTGCGTTGAGCTATCTTTACGTCTTTGACCCCATGATTCGAACAGCTTTTCTTAAGAACTTAGAAACTGAACTTTCAAAGATTATCCTAGTTGTGGATGAAGCACATAACCTGCCGGAAACCGCCATAGATATCTCCAGTAGCCAGCTGACTTCCTTTGTCATGAAAACCGCAGAGTTAGAAGCGGAAAAATACGGTTACCGCGACATTGAACAATTTATCCACTATTTCCGTAACGCAATAGAAACCTTAACTGATAAAATCCACAAAGAAGAAGTCATCCAATCCAGCCACATACGAGATATCATCGAAAAAAGTGGCATCCAAAAACCAAGAGACTTCTTTGAACACATCCACGAAGCCGGCATGGCGATAAGAAAAGCAATGCTCGCCGACGGAAAAAACCCCCGTTCATACGTTAACTCTATGAGTGAATACCTTCAAAAATGGATTGAAACCGTTGAAGACGGCTCCTACATCAACGTGGCAAGTCGCTACTTTACCAAAGAGGGCAACAAAACAGGCAAACTCGAAATTGTCGCGTTGGATCCCTCTAAAATAACCGAACCCGTGTTTTCCGCCACCTACGCTAATGTAATAATGTCAGGTACACTACAACCGCTGGAAGCCTACGCACGCATAACTAAATTGCCTTCAAACACTGTTCAGTTCCTTGCGCCCTCCCCCTTCCCCAAAGAGCATGTTTTCTCTGCTGTCTGCCTCGGCGTCACCACCTCAATGGAGAAACGCACCCCCAAAATGTACCAAACCATGATTAGTTGCATAAACGAAGTCGTTAACAGTACCCCCACCAACACCGGTATCTTCGCTGCTAGTTTCCAAGTTCTAAACGCTCTCCTCTCAGAAGGGCTAGAACAGCAATTACTCAAACCGTTGTTCTACGAGAAAAGCGGCATGACCTCTAAGGCTAACGAGAAACTGGTGCAGGATTTCAAGGCATGCGGGGACAAGGGGGGTGCTGTTTTTCTTGGAGTACAAGGTGGGAGAACTTCGGAGGGTGTGGATTTTCCTGGGAACCAGATGAATTCGGTGCTGGTCGTGGGGGTGCCTTATGCCGAGCCGACGCCCCGAGTTAAAGCCCAAATCGACTACTATGAGAATCGCTTTCCCGGCAGAGGCCGTGAATACGGCTACATTTTACCGGCTATGAAGAAGGCGACACAAGCCGCAGGTCGTCCTATTCGCACCTTAGACGACAAAGGCGCCATAATTTTCCTTGACTACCGTTTCGGAACAGCATACTGTAAAAGTTTCATACCCAGCTGGATAACAAATGGCATGAAAAGTCTACCCGACAAACCTGGCGTGATAGCCGCTGAAGTTAGGGCTTTCTTTAGTAGTCAGTCCTGAGTTTCCTGCAGTTTCAGGTTCAAGAAAACTTTTCCGATGATAAGCCGGTGGGGTTTTGTGATAACCGCTGTTTGAACCTTTAAGGTGCGCCTGTCGGGGTTGATAGCGCGCAAAATTCCAACACCGAGAAATCTACTTCCTCTGCCGTATAAGCCGACCAACACGCCTTTTTCAGGTTTTTGGGTTTTGGGTACAGCGTTTCGGGGTTCAACAGTAAGTTGGCTTAGGGGATAACATTGGAGTTTGGAGTTGCGGAGGTATTTGGCATAGGTCATTTCACGTAGAATTTTGCGTTTTTCGGGAGTGCGTCTGTTCAAAGCATGTGACGGTTCAACAGTCAATACTCCACCGCCTCCCAGATAAGACATCAATTCTTCCAGCTCATTTTGAATTTGTACGCCGACAACTACGTCGGGCTTTAACTCTTTAATCAAATTCAACTTGTAGCGGATGGCATCGTTGCCAATTACAAAGCCATCGGTGTTGACCAGTATAGAGTCTGCTTGTCGCTGGATGGCTTCATTCATCATGGCCGCTAAGCCTTCAAGCGTTTTGGAACCTGCAGCCGATGGTGAAGTGACACCGATGAAGTAGCCGTTTTGGTACCGTAAATCATAGAGTTCTCCAACGGGTTTAGCAGTTACAGCGTAGCCGACACTTGCACAGGGGCCGATGTCGGACTGCCCTAAATCACCGTCGAGAACCGCAACCCTACGTTTGGCTTCAACCATCTTGTTTACCATGTAGGTACAAAAACTGCTTTTACCCGTATCAGATGCACCTAAAATCAAAATTACAACGGGCTTCTTCTCTAGACTCAATACAGTTTGGATGGGTTTATTCCATGACTCCGGCACCGTATTGCCCTCCATCTCCTGCATAGCTGCGTTTGCGCCTAACACAACTTCAAAAACTGCGGTTTCAGAGACAAAGAAGGGGGTGCGTTTGCCTTCCCTGACTACGGCTCGCTGAAGTTCTTTGAAGGGGCTTCCGAACACTTCTGCTTTCCCAGTAATCAGTTGAACTGACGCTGGGCCATCCACTATGAGCGTTTTATTGGGTTGTATGGTTTGCCGCAATCATTGGTCTCCTCTGCACTGAATTACCTAATCGCCCAGCTATATGTATAGCTGAAGAGATATGCCTTATCTTCCGGCTACGGCTGTGCCTTTTTAGGGGGCGGTTGGTTCCGGCTTCGCCTACCACTTCGAGCACAACCTGTCCCGGCAGAGCATAGTTGAGTTCTTCAAGTAGATCTCTATAAACTGGAACGCCATTGCCAATCTTTATTGTAACGTTGGTTAAGGTGTAGTCGATGTTTTTAAGGATTTTTTGTATGCACAAAAGCATCTGGTGGTTGCTGTAACAGGTTTCTTCCACAATGACTTTTCCATCAGCGATAGTCACTAAGCCGATGGCCTCGCCGGGATCGATGCCTATGACGATTTTTTCGTAGGCTTCTTTGCCAAGCATCAGCCGTTTGGTTGCATTGAGTAAACTATCCAATTCTTCCTCGCCGCAAAAAACCAGAACCCGATCAAAGTCTATCAGATGATGCTCCTCTGGGGTGGTGATAACAAGACACACTTTAGCGGGTACTGCCCTGCCCGGAACCAAACTAGTAAAAGGAATATTGTATTCTTTAAACATGTTGATTATATGAAAGTAGGCTCTACCACACACTGTTGCCACAGCAACTTTTTCGTTCATACATAATCCTTAAGAGTATATGTTTAAGTGCAAACACAATATCTATCTTCAAGTTAATACTTAAGTGATTCCATGGCGCAAATCTCGATCGGTGTAGATTGCATCGATAAAACCATCGGTGGAGGCATAAACCCCCAAACTATCACTCTCATTTATGGCGAACCCGAAACCGGTAAATCCACTCTCGCAATGCAATCAGCAGTACACTGCGCCCTGCAGGGAAGCAAAGTCCTCTATGCAGACTGTGACAATACCTTCTCAACTCAACGTCTCGCCCAGCTCTCCGGAGATCGATTCGACGAAATCGCCGAACGCATCGTTTTGGTGAAGCCTAACGATTTCAGGGAGCAAACTATCCTGATTGACCACATAGAAGACTACACCATCGGCGTTGGTTTAATAATTATAGACACCTTCACTTCTCTTTACAGTGCCAAAGCCGCTGAGTCCCCCCGAGCGTTTGGCACTAACCGGGAGTTAAACCGGCAACTCGCCGTCTTAGCTCAAACCGTAAAAACCAGAAAAATTCCACTGGTTATAACCAGTCAAGTTCGAAACGTAATCAGTGACGATGCCTCAGGGGTACGTCCTGTGGCAACACGGGTTCTACAATTCTGGGCCGAAAACATTTTGTTTCTAAAACCTACCGAGTTTCCACAAACAATCAAAGCAACCGTTGAAAAAGCACATGGTCTTCTCCACAGTACTGTATGCTACATACAAATAGGGGGAAACGGAATAAAAGATACAAAACTCCACTAAAATGGCTGAACACCATGGATATCGTCCCGCTCCTCATAGCTGCCTTAAAATTCATTTTCCCCGCTTACTGCGCCAACGCTACACCTGTCCTTGCCGGTGGCGGTACAAAAATGGACTTTGGCAAAAATTTTATTGATGGTAAACGCATCTTTGGTAACAACAAAACTTGGCGCGGTTTCTTCTTCGGCTGGTCCGTGGGTTTTCTAGTTGGCATAGCAGAAGGCCTCGTTTTTGGTTTCGATAATTATCCATTGCTGTTTAGTGTTCTTATTCCGCTAGGTGCATTATTAGGGGATTTGACGGGTGCATTTATTAAGCGACGGTTGGATATTGCCCCCGGCGGTTTATTGCCCCTAGTGGACCAGATTGACTTTGTGGTGGGTGCTGTAGTATTTGCATTGCCTTTAGCTTTAATTAGCTGGCAGGGACTGAGTTGGGCAGTTATCGCTATCGTGTTGCTATTGACTCCACCGATTCACTTGTTTACTAACTTCATAGCGTATAAACTAAAACTAAAAAGACACCCTTGGTAATTGGAGCTTGAACTTTCGTGTATGTAATTAGCTTATTTTTAGACTTTATATCAAGTGCATTTGTATAAGCCTGTATATTCAGCCATGTTTGCTGAACAAAAACAACATGAACAATTAACTCCTAACGAAATCCCCTAAAGTGGTCTTTCATAGAAGTGCAATGAAAAACGTCATGACCCTTGTTTTCCCATAGGAGAGTACACCGTCGGCGCTGCGCCGACGCTGGAAGAACCACGAAAGCATATAATTTAGCCATCGTATTATAACAATTAGGTTTAGCAGAAGAAGACCGGTATATTTTTTGGTGTCTTGAACCCGTATTTAGGAAACTGTGTCTGTGTTTTCTTGTAGACTGGAAGAATGGTGCCTTGAGCCCGAATGAGAAAATTAGCCTAAAAGAAAACGCCAAAACTAAACCTAACCACAAAAAAAGAGACAACAACCATGAACCCAGTATGTGGATTAGATATCGCAAAAGACGAAGTAGTAGCAACAATATTATCAGACAACCACAATAAAGAAACACGCAAATTCGGAGTACACCTAGATGAACTTTTTGAACTAAAAAAATGGCTAAAAACAAACAACTGCACAAAAACCGTTATGGAATCCACCGGAGTATACTGGATGCCCATCTACGCATCCCTAGAGGAGAGCGATTTTGAAGTTGTGCTTGCTAATCCACGACAAGTCAAAGCCATACCCGGACGGAAAACAGACATCAAAGACAGCGAATGGCTAGCCTATCTGTTGCGAAGTGAACTGGTTAAGCCATCATATGTTCCTGACGCGACCCTAAGATCTTTACGGTCCCTTACTCGATTAAGAGCCACGCTTATACAGGATCAGGCGGGTTACAAAAACAAAGTACACCGGATACTTCAACTCTGCAACATAAGATTGGATTCAGAAATTACAGATATCTTTGGGAAAAGTGGCCGAATTCTAATTAAAGCTATAGCGGAGGGGGAAAGTTTAGACAAAGCGCTGGAACAATGTCCGGCGAGTGTGAAAAAGAATAGTGAAGCGATTAAGGCAAGTGTTATGGGGTCGTTGAGTCAGGCGGATCTTTTTCAGTTAAAGTTGTGTATGGGAGTGGTGGATGAGTTTGAGCGTAAAATTGGTGATTTGGATTCGCAGATAGTGAAATATGTTGATGTGGATGTCGTCAATAAGTTGAGTAGTGTTCCGGGGGTTGGGTTTGTTTCTGCTGCTACGGTGGCTGCGGAGCTTGGGGATGTGTCGCGGTTTGTTGATGAGAAGAGTGTGTGTAGTTATTGTGGGATTACGCCTTCTGTTCGTCAGAGTGGTAAGAAGCGTTGGAATGGGCATATTACTAAGTACTCACCTTCGGCAGTTTGAAGGAAATTTGTGTTGACTTAATTTTTCAGTTGAGTATCCAAAAGAGGTAGGCTAAAGAGCAGGCAAGAGAAACAAAAAGAGAAAGCAGATGCCCAAAC
>JAIRTW010000027.1 GCA_031254875.1 Candidatus Bathycorpusculum termitum | reverse complement strand
ATTGGGTTGTTTCTAATTATTTGTTGGCTACGGGTAATAGGCTTGGTACTATTTGTGAACTCAAAATATCGGATATTGATTTTCAAAATCATGAGATTTTGCTTAGGAAGTTGAAGAGTCGGCGGCAGTATGTGATTCCGTTGTCGGTGCGTTTGGAGAAGGTTTTGCTTGATTATTTGTTGTATCGTAAGGGTTCGTCTGATGATTATTTGTTTTGTAATCGTTGTGGCGGGAAAATGGAAAAATCTTCTCTTGCAACTGCTATAAAGAGATATAATCGTGAAAGAGGTGTAGAAAAAACAAGCATACATCTTTATCGCCATACATTTGCTAAAAATTGGATTTTGAATGGCGGGGATATTTTCAGGCTAAAAAGTATCTTGGGGCACAGTTCAATAGATATTGTTAAGGAATATGCGGAGATGTTCGGTTCGGACTTGAAGCGCAATTTTGACAGATTCAATCCTCTTGACAATTTCGGCGAACAAAAGGACATCGGCAAGCAGGGCATTAAAATGTCGAAAAAGTAACCGTTAAGGAAGAGTATTTACTCTTCCTTTTTGCAGTAAACGTTACCTTCCCTCTGACTACGCCGCGTTTTGCCATATATTCATCAAAACGCTTATGCGCGGCTCTTGCTTCGGCGACTTGCTCCTCGAAAGGTATCCGTTTATTTCTCAAGGAGTAATATTTTTTCACCTTCAGCACATCTTCTAACGTAAAATCCTTACTTACAACAAGCCCGCGAACGCGACAGAACACGCGACTACGAACGCACACGTTAAAAAACCCCATGTAGACTTTTCTATGAGGGAAAGCGTATTATAGCTAAATGCTTTATTCCTTTTTAATTGGTTGCGTTCATGTTTAATTATGGCGAATATTACAAGCGTATTGCCCCGATTTATAACGAAGTTAGGCTCGATAAAGAACCGGAATTTAGTAAAACCATTTCAACCATTATGTCTAACTCAAATATTGGCGCAAAGGCACTTGATATTGGCTGTGGTAGCGGTGCTTACACTGCATCGTTGCTCAAAATAGGCTATGATATTATTGGGGTAGATAAATCCGTTGAACAAATAGCAAATGCTAAAAAAGTGATTTCTGCATTCGTAGGTAATGCAATTAGCCTCCCATTTGAAAATCAATCACTTGACCTGTGTTTAATGATTATGATGTTACATCAAATACCCTCATATGAAATCAAAAATGCCCTTTCTGAGACGTACCGAATTCTAAAGAACGGAGGCAAGCTAATAATTAAAACGCAGTCTCATGAGAATCTAAAGTTACATTGGGATAGCAGTTTTTTTCCGAAAGCCTATGAAAATAACATTGCACGTTACCCTTGTGTATCAACTTTAGTTAATCATCTCAGTATGCAGGGGGAAGTTAAAGTATTACATACACACACCAAGGTTATATATTCAATAGATGAAATTTTAGACAGATTGCAAAAAAAGAACAATAGCACTGTCGCAATGCTAACATCACAGGAATTTGAAAACGGATTCCGTAAAATCAAAGACTATTATAATCAATTTGATGGTCAGGTTACAAAGGACAAATACCATACGTATATTGTCGCTACAAAAGAGCGTTGTTGATGTGCATATTATTCTTCTAAGACATTAAGTTTTAACATAATGCCAAAATATAGGATATATGTCGAAAAGTAAAATGGAAACTTTTCGAAAAAGACTCGACAGAATGGGGGGTGTGTGATATAATGCTATTGTGGAAGGTATGTAACCTTGAAAATAAGTGTTTTTTAGGAAATGCTATGGAACAGGCATTTTTTGCACTAACAACAAGGATAAAAATTAACTTTTAGTATTTGCGCTTGTCGAAAAACTGCAAACAGTTTTTCCGTTTTTGGAACAATACGGTATACGAAATAGCTCTTTTAATGGTGCGGTTATATACTGCCTATAAGGTTGTATATAGTGTCATCATCAATATCAAACAAAGGGAACGCGTTTTTTTACAGCCACAATTTAGAGAAAATGTTTCGAAAAAATTTAGTTAGCTAACGCGCGGAGGCGCAATCATTCTCACAGAAAGCAGTTGATTGTAATGAATCATGCGGAACAAAATGAAAACCTACTTTATCTCGCTATAGAGAGCACGGTTTTTCAACAATATTATAATTTGATAAATTTTATTAGTGATGCAAAAAAAACTGATTGTGACGTGGGCGTTAGGTCAACAATAAAAAAAGAGGAAAGAAGAATAATAAGTGGAAATTGTAGCACAAAAGGCTCAGTTATAAACAATAAAGGTAAAGATTTGTTAAAAGTTTCACAAACTTATACATCATTTAATAATGTTGGTATCGGACGCTTTATTCCCCCCATGGATATGAAAGTATCGATTGAAACAAACATGTTAAAAATTTTTATGGAGCAAGGTAAATATGTGAAGTTATCCGAATATGCGTTAGGCGTAGTGAGTGCGCTAAGTGAAACACTATACACTCCAGAAGGAAAACAAAAATTCGAACGCATTGATGCAAAGGACTCTGTTGCAAAGGCATTAAAACCACTTTCCGTTCGTGATAGTTCTGTTATCGAAAAAAAAATTTTGGGAGCTACAAAAATGATGTTTGTAGAGCCAGGTATTGTAATGGCTTTCAATGCTATAGATAAACCCAAACGCGTTTCACTTTAGTGGCATTGGTTCATATATAGGGTTCGCGGAAATTTGTCCGGGTGTTGAAGTTTTTAGACTGTGCCTATAGAAGTTTTGGAAAGCTGATTATATAATTCTGTAAGTTTATCTATCTTTTTTTGCGTAAAACCCATATTTTCCAACAACTTCTCTTTGGTTGCATATTCATAGAGCGTCTTGTACGTATATTTCACGGCGTTGCAGATTGATTCGTAATCTTCTTTAACAACTGTTCCGTATTTTAGTTTCTCAGGCAGATTTAGAGTTTCGATAGGCACATAACTGTTATACCTTTTGCTCCCCTCTGCATTGTGATAAATTGGATTGCCTTCGTTAATTTCCAAAACAGGCTCAATAATTGTTGGCAAAATTTGCTCGCCAAATTTGATTAAATCCCTGAGATAATCATGTGTAGATACTAAATTTTTCTTCAAACGCTTTTTGTCTCGACAATACGCGGGGATGGTGAATCTTTGAGGCTGTTGCATACCCAAACATGCGTTTCTCAATTTTTCAATACATTTTCTTTTTTTATTAATGTAATCGATTCTTTTGTGTAAGTTCTCAACGCCGAGTTCCTTTGCCAAATTTTTCTTTAACAAAATAAGCATAGATAAAAATTGTGGGCAACATGAAATATATGTCTCATCACTGCCCTTTATTCGTCTAAGTGCTTCTACAGATTGTCTTGAGTTAGCAACCGACCTATAAATTGGGTGAGCAATATACAAGGTATCATTATCATCAAAAAATGTTGTTTCTATTTTTTGCCCGGTTAAGTAACAAGCCAACGCAATATCTAGGGCAATTAATTTGTTATGGACACCGCTATTAGGTCGATATACGTTTAGATTTTCTAATGCTTCATCGTAGCGTTTTTTGTCGATTCCAAGCGGCACCTTTTTGTAGTCTACAAAACGCTCTATTGGCTCAATTACTTTATCATTGAGCATTTTTTGAATAGCTAAAATAGACCGCTCTAACTTGGGTTCTAATTTGCACTCTGCAACTATATCTATCATTCCCTGCAAACCACCGGCGGCATAATAGTAATCCATTAATTTCTTAAAATCAACTTCACATGTTTCGTCTATGCAGTTGTAAAAGCTTTTGATTCGTTCGTCTTTGATAGATGCACCGCAATTAGGATGTTCTTCAAATATATGGCTGAATAATCTCCACGTTGTTGACGGTGATATCAAGTACCTATGGGTCGTACTCTTAAAATTGAACATATAGTAAATGCAACCGAGATTGTCCAATTCATCTTCTTTTGTTTCCTCAGGGTTTAAGTACGCATGGAAATTTGAAAAACCAATGCCGAACACATGCGGAAGATCATTAGTATCAATTTTTTCGTGATAGTGTTTTTCTGCTAATTCGAATAGTCGCCAATATTTAGAGAGAAATGAGTAAAACATACGGTCTCTTGAAGCTATCCTAATCTGCGCATTAAGGTCTTTCATGATTTCATCAGGAAAATTAACTTTTGACAAATCTTGCTTATTGGCACTCAGTTTTCTTAGTTCCTTATAAACCGCTAACGCTTCAGGAGTGAGAACAAATGACTCGGTCAATCTATATCACTCCCTTTAATTCACAATAATCAGCAATTTCGCCAGTATCTGAAAGTATTCGCAAAACTGAATAAAAAACCACCCAAAACACAACACTGCACCGAATAGAAAGATCTGTCTCGAGAGTTCGCAGCCTATTCGGGCCATTTATCTGAATGACCAAATTGTTTATCTTTCCATCCCAATCTGTTTTATAAGCTTCATCAAAGGCACCGCTCAATACAGTTTTTTCAAACCAAGAAAATGCACTGGCAAGCGTACGTGTCAAAGCCTGCATGGTTAAGGGTGGAACCCCTGTGCGCTCAATAGGAAAAAGATGTGCCATCAAATTACCTTGGTAGTGCTCGTTTTTTATCAAGCCAAATAGCTCACTATTTTTTAACACAAGTTCAGGATACTCTTTCTCTGTAAAATGATGGCATATACGCCGTAACATTTCGCTCATTAAATTTCTCTCCCATTTAGTGTGTACATGAAGAAAAGCAGTACGTTGAATACGAGTAATATTGATATTGACATTACGAGACAAAGAGCGCCGACAAGCAACACATCAGCAGTTGCACCTGTTGTAATGTATCGTAATGAAATTAACCCTGTCGTAACGCATTCTACAATAGTTAGTGCAGATGCCCAACACATAACAGTATACCAAGTTACTTTAGATTTCACTACCATCCCGAATTGGTTATAGTCTCCGCGTAGCTTAAGAGCTTGTGTTAATACAAATATCATAACTCCAGTTAACGGAAAAGTCATTGTCGCCAATAATATTGCGAGCCCTTCTTTATTGCCCACTAAATCGACACTGCAAAAACCGCTCCACAATGCAAAAAGCGGAATTAAAACAGCGACAGCTAACATAAAGAATGCCGGTAAGTTTTTCTTTAATGTCGCCGTTTGTATCGCCATATATTCACACTTAATCATTATTTAACTCAATATCTTCGGTTAGCGCTATTTTTTTATCTAGATACATATAAGTTTTTTGATTGCTTGCTTACAAAGAAGGGCAGTATTTTCTTGATTTTTGCGTAGTACGTTGTATTAAATTGCTTTTGATTGCGCGCATTGCTTGAAATTAACAATTTTGATTAAATCCAGCACAATCCATTAAAAGCTAAATATTGTGGCGCATGTGTGCGTGTAAAAATGAGCCGGTTGTGGCGCATTTTTTATTGTACTGCAAGTTGCAACGACTTATAACGATACATCAAATCGCTTGTTGACTAAAGCGATTAATAACGAATAATGAATAATCCAAAATACTACCACCTCTTTAATTTTGTGCGCTAAGTCTATATTAAACTGACACTTTGTGCCATGTATATTACGAATTGCACGGTTTATTTTAGCTAGCCAATTCGTGTTATGCGCTTTATCAAATCTACCGCTTAATACATCAAGTTCAAACCAATTGCGCGCCTCTATGAAAAGTTGTGACCAATATTGTCTAGGTATAGGCGGTACCCCCGCATGTTGAACAGGAAAAAGGACAGCAACTATGCAATTTTGGTAACGCTCCGATTTTATTAATTCGCTTAATCCGCTTTTTATCAGAAAATTTTCGGGGTCATTTGGAAAATAGCGGAATATATCATCACCAATCATTGAGATACCTTATGATGCAATACAGCGAAAATCAAGAATATATTACTTTCTTCATACAGCAGTATAACTTTTCGTTAGCTATGTTTGTTGTCTTTCAACAATGAGAAGCATGTTTGTAATGTTGACCTATACATCATTTGTGTGTGGAATAACGTAAAAATCTAAAATACATATAGTTAATGAAAAACGGAACTGCTATATCTAAGTTTACTATAAATTTAGTAAGTTGTACACAGAAAATATTTATTTTCTCACAAACAATCATTTTTTGATGCTTATGATGTCAAATCCGGACACTATAATGCAAAATTTCAAGGTGGGGACGCTAAAAGAGTTGCACCGACGACAGCTTATCACTAAGGAAGAACTTGAGCAAGCCTTAAAAGCGATAAATCGGCAATAGTAGCGCGTGGATGTGCGAGAGATTGAAGCGCGTCGCGGCGTATTGTCGGGTATCGACCGAGCAGGACGACCAGTTAAATTCGCTGGAGAATCAGAAGCGGTATTTTGAGCAGTATATCGGGGATAATTTGGATTGGGAATTCTGCGGGTTATATGTTGACGAGGGCATAAGCGGGACGAGTGTGGAAAAACGGGCGGGCTTTAAGCGGATGATTGCCGACGCTGAAAATAAAAAATTTGATTTACTTTTAACAAAGGAAATTTCACGTTTCGCGCGGAATACTTTAGATAGCATCTTGTACACGCGAAAGCTCAAAGATTTGGGCGTTGGCGTGTATTTTATGAATGATAATATTAACACGTTAGACCCTGATTCGGAATTGCGTTTAACGATTATGTCATCCATCGCCCAAGAGGAAAGCCGCAAGACGAGTGAGCGGGTACGTTGGGGACAAAAGCGGCGCATGGAACAGGGCGTTGTTTTTGGTGATAAGATATTCGGATACCACTTAAAGGGCGGCAAGCTTGCCGTTAATGAGGATGAGGCTAAGACGGTACGGCTCATATTTGACCTGTACGTTAATTCGGGCATGGGCGCAATCGCCATAAGCAAAGAGTTTGAAAATCGCGGAATTTCCACCTATAGCGGCAATATGCGTTGGAAATCTTCGACAATACTAAAAATTCTGCGAAACGAAAAATATATTGGTGTGCTAAAGCAGAAAAAGCAAATAACAACAGATTATCTAAGCCATAAGAAAAAACGTAACGAGGGCGAAGAAAAACACATAATAATCGAGAACAATCACACGCCTATTGTGGATGTGGAAATATTTAACAAAGCCCAAAAAGAGCTTGAACGGCGCAGAAAAACAGCCGCCGGAAAGGGCAGATATTCCAATCGTTACCCCTTTAGCGGCAAAATCAAATGTGCCTACTGCAACTCGACGTTTAAGCGCAGGGTGGTCAATACAAAAACAAATAACCCTCAAACTATTTGGCAATGCTCCGAAGCGGTAGAGTACGGGAGAGAGAAAATCAACGCTAACGGGCAAAAAGTGGGTTGTAACAACAAAGCCATCCATGAGCAAATTTTGAAGGAAAATTTCTTAGCCATCCTTGACTCGGTAATTGACAATAAAAATCAAGTTGTGGACGAATTAAAGAAATACCTTCGTCACGCCATAGCCACCAGTCCCAACAAGGGGGACGAAATAAAGGAAGTCATGACAGGGCTTGATAAAACAGCCGCTAGAAAGTCAAAGCTAATTGACATGTATGTTGACGGTTTGATTAAGCGTCCTGAATATGAGAAATCCTTCGAGCAATACGATAAACAGCAGAAACACTTGCAAAAACAGCTTTCAGAATTGGATAGTGAAAATAAAATCGCACAGGATTTACAGCAAAAACTTGATAACGTAGACCAAGCCGTTGAGAATCTGGCGCGGCTAAAAGAGTTCGGCGATTCGATATGCTCCGAGGTGTTGCACAAGGTCGTTGTGGAGGGACGGGACAAAATCTCATTTTATCTGTTAGCTAACGAAAACGCCGACACCTTTGTTAAAATGCCCCCTTCGCTAGTACAGTCGGGCCTGTGGAGGGGGTGTTCCAGTATTGGGGGTTCCATGCCGTTGGAGAACCTGTTGCGTCGTTGCCTTTGCCATTACATACCCACATAAAGGCTAAACGGTAGCTTGGGCTGACCTGAGTGTGGGATTGGATGGTGCTAAATGATGTAAGTGCCGGAGTAGTGTAGGGGTCGTTTGGAGCGGTGGTGTATCCGTAGAATCCGCTGGGTCCGCCATGTCCGACGTAGAGTACATAGTTGTAGATGTGGTCGGTGTTGTCGTGGTCGATTCGGTCGTAGACTGTTTGGGGTGTTACTGCGCCGTTGTTTAGTACTTCGTCATAGATGTGTATGTTTTGAAACATTTGGTGGATTACTTGTTGGGTAAAGAGGTTGTCTATGTTGTTAAATGCGTTTGCTGTACACCGTGCGTTTGGGGAGTATTGGAGCCAGTTGGTGGTGTACATGTTGGAGGAGTGCATTCCGCTGTTATAGTCGTGTGAAGCTTCGGCTATAGGTACTGCGGTTAATGTTGTTGACAGCATAATTATTGAATAATTATTGATAGTATTATACTAATAGCGTATTTTTCTATTTTTCTTTGTTGTAACATATTATATATGTATCACGATATGCTATTTATTGCTTTGTTGCTTGTTATAATTCTGTGTTGTTGTAATGTGTCTGATTTTTGGGGCCGGCCCGAGTGATTTATTGGCGGTGTGGGGCACGTCGCCGTAAAGCGAATTTATCCTCCGTGTCGTGTAGATTCGAGGGTAGCGACGCGTGCGGAGGGGGTTCCCCGTTTTGCGGGGCGGAGGCCGCATTTATCCGCAGTTCTTCAAAACGGCAAAAATCGGCCGACTAGCCATAATTGCCTTATTGTCTGCATGCGGTGACCATTTCGGTTTAAATAATTCGATTTTTTATGGAATAACAGGAATAAGCAATGACCGTGCATTTTTTACCTTGGGATAAGAGCCGTAATTTGTTTGAGGAAGCGAACCACCTCTACGAGGAGGCTGCAACATTTGATTGTATAGATGCAGGCGATTTAGTCGCCGTTAAACTGCACGTGGGCGAACTGGGTAACCCTAACTATGTCCAACCCTGTTTTGTCCACGAAATCGCACGTCAAATCAAAGCGCGGGGCGGCAAACCCTTTCTCACAGACTCAAACACCTACTACCTAGCACAACGCCACAATGCTGTTGACCACATGCAGACCGCTTTGATAAACGGCTTTAACCTCGCGCCATTCATTGTTGCCGATGGCTTAAAAAGCGAAAACTTTACGCTCATCAAAACTAAGGGCATCCTAAACGAAATCGAAGTTTCAGGTGCTATAGCCCAAGCTGACGCAATGATCGTCGTTAGTCACTGCAAAGGACATGAACTAAGTGGCTTTGGCGGAGCCATCAAAAATCTCGCCATGGGCTGTACACCCCGTGCAGGTAAACTCCGTCAGCATCGAGCTATCGGACTCGAAATTGACACCTCCAAATGCGTGGGGTGCGGCAAATGCAAAGAAGCCTGTGCCTTCCACATCCCAGATATCATAGAGGGCAAAGCATACAACGTCTCCAAAGAATGCATGCGTTGTCCTGTCTGCATAGCTGTTTGTCCTATGAAAGCTATCCGCTACACCGGCAAAGACAACCTCTCCAAAGCGCTTGCCTCAGCGGCTTACGGCATTCTCTCGACGTTTAAACCCCAAAAAGTATCCTACATCAACTTCGCCAAAGACATCGCAGAGGGCTGTGACTGTCTGCCAAACCCCGGTCCAGACGTATTCAAAGACATAGGTATATTCGCGTCTGATTCGCCTGTCTCCATAGATGCCGCATTCCTAAACTCGATGGACTATAAAACTTTCAACGAGACCTCGGAGGTAGACTGTATGGTGCAGGTACAAGAAGCAGCGGCCATAGGTATAGCTGGAAATGTTAAGCCCAAAATAAAAACCCTTTAGATGCTATACTTTATTACCTGCTGTACCTTTCTTTTTCTATTTCTTCTCCTTATCAAAAAACCGCTACCTGCCGCTATCAGCGTTATAACGACTATGATGAGTAGATAATCTAAAACACCTGCAATATCAGAATATCTTGAACCTAAATAGTACCCCCCATAAATCAGAAGAACGTTCCAAATCAAACTGCCTGCTCCTGTGTAAACCACAAACTTTGTCAGCGGCATCTTTACTGCGCCCGCAGGAAACGAAATAACGGTTTTGATGACTGGAACCATATGTCCAAAAAAGACCATGGCGACGCCATATTTGTTAAACCAGCCTGCGGCCACTTTAATTTGACTCGCAGAAAATATGTGCCTGCCTAATATGCGGTATTTGGTGAGAACTTCAATGCCTTTTAAGCCGATATAATAATTAATTAATGCACCAACTACGGCGGCGATAGTTGACACAACCACTGTTAACCAAAAAATGAATTCACCTCTATAGACAAGATACCCCGCGAAGGGCAAAATGACTTCACTAGGAATCGGGAATGCACTAGCAAGTAGCATAAACACAAACAGGCCCACATAGCCCCAAGAACTTATAATTCGATTTATGCCCTGCGTGACAGTTAATATCACGTTAGCTATCGGCGTGCTCGTGAGGGGTACACCCATAAGTAGAACATACGCTAAAATTTCTAACAACACATAAACACACAGAGCAATGGCAATTGCTATGATGATTAGTTTCGGCGCTTTTTTCCTGAGTTTTTCTCTGCTTAGCAAGCCCAAAGCTACCAGACCTACTCTAATATGAACTTACATTTAACTTTGACTTGAAAATTTAAGCTGTTTTTATAACCCGTATTCAATTCCCGTGTCAAGAGACGGCAAAAAGCAACTTGCAAAGGCAGGGGTTTAATGATTGACTCTGCATAGAAACTGAGGCTGAGTTTATACCGAACCTAAACGACCTCTCTTCAATAGACGAAGCAATTTGGAAATGATGAAAAACGTTTGGGAATTAAAGACTTATCGATAACTGTTGATGAAGACCCCTGTGGAAGTCACGTTTGCTATCCGTTTCATCGATAGATATTTTCCTTGTGTTATACGATGCTGATGACCCGTATTATAACCGTAACTATGCTTTTTTGCCCCTATGTCGGTATTTGGCGTTTAATTTAGCCTCTGTTCGAATGTTCAACCGTAAATCTAAACAAAGTTGCTCCTATGTTGACCCTGTGTAAACGCGCCACAAACCATCAAAACTATCCCTCGAAGCACTAACACAACAAAAATAAACACCTCCTGAGGCTGTCTGAAAACTGTGCATTTTTATATTTTTAGTGAAAATGACGAGAAAAAGCGGTTTTTCTTGTTTTTCAAGAGGGTTTGATAGTTTTCTGGTCGTCTGAGGCGTATTTGTGTACTTTGTCGAAGAGAACTGACGAGCTACTAAAGATTTTTTCTGTTCTACCTAAAATTCCATAGGGCAACTTTGAAAAGTTACGGTTATAAAAAATAAATAATTATCCTGTGCCTTAATGGGAATTCTTGGCAAATTGCATACCTCAGGAGGCTACTGCTGGAATTATCCATTGGAGATTTGGTGGGGTCGGCCGGATTTGAACCGACGACCTTTACCCAAGAACCGCGCATAGTCGATTCTCTACGGGTTTCTCTATGACCGCTCCAGAGATTCGTCATTCTCCTCGCGGAGTCAGCAAACCCGTGTGTGTTTGCTTTCTGGAGCCCATCGTCATACCTGTCTAGACTACGACCCCACCGCGTCTAGCTGAACCATAAAGTGAACGGGCATCAATAAAAATATTTACGCTACATATGCATTACGTTATGTGTTTTTATTGAATATCTCATGGGCATCCCCAAAAAGCTGAGCGGGTTTGGGCGAGTTTGGCGTGAAGGCGCTGATGCTTGGCTTCTTTTTTTGTATCAGTCGCTTTATAATAAAAACTAAGCGGCTTCAGAATTTGAATGGTTGCACTTGCTGATTTGCTGTGTGTGTTTCTTTGGTAACTCCTGATGCGATAGTGGTTTTCTCTGTTTTTAGTGGTGGGTTGCATTTGCTTTGGGGCATTTTAGTTGCTGTAGTCTGGTTGCAGTTTTTGTGGTTTTAGTTGTAGCGTTGTTTCTCTACTGTAGAAGGCGGATGCTTTTTAATGGGAGCGTCGTTATACAACCAAAAAGGGTACTTAACTTTGATCGATGACAAATTGGTTGTTGGTTTGGGCGGTATGCCGGGCTCAGGCAAGTCCTTGGTTGTGGAAACCGCACGTGAAATAGGTTATGATATCGTTGCTATGGGTGATGTGGTGCGTGAGCAGACCCGTTTGCGTGGTTTGGAGCCGACGCCCCAAAACGTCGGGGCCGTTATGCTTGCGCTCCGCGCAGAAAGTGGTAACTATGTCATCGCACAGAAATGTATCCCAAAAATTGAGGAGCAAAAAAGTCGTCGGGTACTCATCGATGGCTTGCGAAGTATCCCTGAAGCTGACATATTTAAGGCGCATTTTGCGCTCTTCACCCTTGTTTCAGTGCATGCTCCTCCTCAAATACGCTTTGAGCGGCTCAAGCGGCGGGGCCGAAGCGACGACCCTACCACGTATGAGGGTTTTGAAGAACGTGACGATAGAGAATTGGGTGTTGGCGTAGGAAATGTTATAGCGTTATCTGAACAGATAATAGTTAATGATAGTAGCATCGAGAGTTTCAAAGTCTTGGTGCGTGAGAATTTTAGCAGGATTGAGACCCCATGGTTGAAGAAGTAGAGGTTTTTGTGGAAGCAGAGGTTAACCTGACTGAGACCGAAGAGAAAGTCCGTCTAGCTATAAGTAATGTTTTGGGTGGGGCATCATTTGCAGTCAACCCCGCTCAAAGAGGCAGTATCCTTACCGCCCGTGCTGAGGGGCAGGATTCTTTGATTAAACTCCGTAACCTCCTGCGCAATGACCGCATCCGCGACGCTGCAAGAAAGTTGTTCCTCAAAAAAGTCCGCACAGACACCATCAGCTTTTATCTAAACAAACAGGTTGCCTATGCCGGTCACATATCTTTCTCTGAGGAAACCGCGGAATCACCCCTTGGACCCCTGCATTTCACAATTAAACTCAATAACCCCCAACAACTCATCGAGTGGCTGGCAGAAAAAACCTAACTTGAGGCTGACGGGTGGCGGAACGGGCACAGATAACCAAAAACGGTGCGGTTCTCTTAGGGGACAGTGTCGCCTGTGACGCTTTTGATATACGGCCTATCCGAGTCGTTACGCATGCCCACGCCGACCACCTCTATGGGTTGCGCAAAAGTATCAAGTGTTGCGAGAAGGTTTTGATGACTAAAGCTACTCGCGATCTCTGCAAAACTCTCAACAACAGCCTAAAGCTTGACGAAAAATCCGTTCACCCCCTAGAATATGATCAGCCCCTCAAATATGGCGACGAAAAAATTACCCTGCTCAAAGCCGACCACATACTGGGGGCCTCACAAGTACTCGTCGAAGACGCCTGTGGCATCCGTATTGCCTGGTCAGGAGATTTCAGGCTGGAGGGCACCCAAGCCGTGGACTGTGATATGTTGGTAGTGGAAGCCACCTATGGACGCCCCTCCTGTAGGCGTAACTTTGAGGTGGATGTACGAGCGCTTTTGGTAGAGATGATTGAAAAACAACTTCGTGGTGGGGCCGTCTATGTGTTTGGCTACCATGGCAAACTCCAAGAAGTGATGAAGATTCTCCGTGACGCTGACGTACAGGTGCCCTTTGTTATGCCTGAGCTGGTTTATGAAGTCACAAAGGTCTGCGAAAGACACGGCATGACGCTTGGGCCCATCTCCCATTCCGCTGACAAAGAAGGCAACGAACTCTTATGCGGCAACCTGCCCTGTGTCGCTTTCTATCACATGAATCAACGTCAGCACGTCGGACTGCACAACGCACGCATATGCGTAAGCGGATGGGAATTCCAAAAGCCCTGCCGTCAAATCAGCGCACGCGAACACCTTATTGCACTAAGTGACCACAGTGACTTTGATGGATTAATCGAATATGTGAGGCGCACCCATGCAAAGCAGGTCATCACAGATAACTTTCGTAGCGACGGCGATGCGCTTGCCAAAGAAATCAGCCGCCGCCTAGGCATATCTGCAGTTTCCATGCCACAAAGCTCCGGACAAACAACCCTCTAAGCATACGTTCCTAGTTGCTTTGGGTGCTTGCTGTTGTATGTTTAGCTGTTTAGCTTGGTGTCGGCTAAAGCTTAAATGACTCAGAGGGAACTAACTCTCCACTCCAAATCGGTAGGAATGAACCATGGCTAAAACCTCTGTGCTCTCAGGCTTCTATAAATTGCCGCCCAAAGAGCGGTTGGCCCTTGTTGCAGAATTTGCAGATTTAACCTCTGAAGAAAAACAGCTTCTTGGCCAGTCCAGCTCATTACCCGTTGAGGTGGGAGATCATATGGTGGAGAATTTCATAGGTGTTTTCCCCGAACCTATAGGCGTCGCAGTTAACTTTCAAATCAACTGCAAAGACTACCTTATCCCCATGGCAACAGAGGAACCCAGTGTAATCGCTGCGGCCAGTTATGCTGCCAAGATGGTGCGTGATGGTGGAGGTTTTCACACCACTAGCACCATGCCGGTTATGATCGGGCAGATACAGGTAGCTAAATTAAAGGATGCTAATGATGCGCAGATAAATGTTCTATCCGCAAAAGACACACTACTCAAGAAGGCCAACGAGCAAGATCCCGTTTTGAACTCTTTTGGTGGTGGTGCCAAGGACTTAGATGCTAAAATTATCAACACTCAGCTGGGGCCAATGCTCATAGTAGAATTATACGTTGACTGTCGTGATGCTATGGGTGCTAATGCAGTGAACACGATGGCTGAAGCCATAGCCCCCCTAATTGAGGACCTCACTGGTGGGCAGGTCTATTTGCGGATAATCTCAAATTTAGCCACTCGGCGCCTCGCCAAAGCTTGGTGCATAGTTCCCAAAGAAGCCTTGGGGGGTGAAGCCGTTGTTGAGGGCATTGCATATGCCTCTGCGTTTGCAGCCGCCGACCCCTACCGCGGTGCAACACACAACAAAGGGGCGCTCAATGGTATCATTGCTGTCATATTGGCAACGGGTAACGACCATCGTGCAATCGAAGCTGGGGCCCACGCATACGCTGCCCTAAATGGCAAATACACTTCGCTGTCGAAATGGACCCAAAACAGCAACGGGGATCTTGAAGGTGTAATCGAGTTACCTATGGCTGTGGGGTTAATCGGTGGTGCTGTAAAAACTCATCCTATCGCCAAAATCGCCATGAAAATTCTAGGTGTCAAATCCGCCAACGAATTTGCCGAAGTTCTTGCGGCAGTTGGTTTAGCCCAGAATCTGGGGGCTTTGCGTGCATTGGCAAGTGAGGGTATACAGCGTGGACATATGTCTTTGCATGCTCGAAACATAGCTGTAACCGCAGGTGCCCAAGGTAGCCAAATTGATGTGGTTGTGGAGTGTATGGTTAGAGAACGCCGAATTCGTGTGGATTATGCTAAAGAAATTCTTGTGGAGCTTAATAAAAACGCGCCGCCTTAAACTTGTGGTACATTGCTTCTGTATTTTCTGCTAAACTCTCCACTATGGTTAAATGCATATAAGTAAGAAAAGCTATTGTACACAATCTGGTAATTGAGGCATTTATTTGGGAAAGAAAAAAGTGCGAAGTGAAGGTGCAATAAGTGAAATGGTTTACCCCGGTCAGGGCGAAGTTTTGGGTGTGGTTACAAAACTGCTGGGGTTTGACCGTATTATGGTTAAATGCCAAGACGGCGCAGAACGTCTCTGCCGTATTCGAGGTAAAATGAAACGCCGTGTATGGATACGTGAAAGTGATATTGTCATCGTTTCGCCTTGGGATTTCCAAACCGATGTCCGTGGCGATGTAACATGGCGTTATACACATGCGCAAGCCGAAAACTTGAGGCGCAAAGGTCTTCTAACCCTCTAAGTATCTTTTGTCTCTTTTACAGTAGAAGCCATTTGGTCAGCGGGCAATAGCGGATTTTTCTCTTGATTCCAAGCCATTCTCGCTCTTCTGTGTTGTCTTGATGCATTGTGAGCACCGTTAGTTTGTTGCCGCAGAGTTCTTTGCTTGCCTTCAACAAAGACCGCACTTCTCTATCGCGGTTTTATTATTCTCTACTGTATAACATGCTTGAATCAGCTCCACAACGTCGTTGCCTTTTTGATGACAAATCCCCTTCTTTACCCTGATGATTACGCCAATAGTAAACTTGAATTTTTTCTATATCCATTTTTTAGGTGCACTGCGACGCAGTTTTCGAAGAGTCTGCCATCGTTTGGGCTTGACTGAAACGCTTTAGCGGCAATTAAGCCATTGTCATAGCCGTACAGCTTTCGGTTCTGTCCCGCCAACTTGGTTTTATAAGCGAATCTCGCTATAGTGAACACAAGATAGGCTTCTTCTAGAAAACCACAGTACCTCTGAACCGTTAAAGGGCTTCCTAGACCTGGGCATTAGCTAAAGACAGATAGAAAAATTCAGACGCTACATTAGACAGCAGATAAATCGCTAATCGCTCTATATCTGGTCCTTTTCGGAGTTTATGGCGCTTAATTATGTCCTTGAATATGATGGAATCAAATAGTATGGCGCGATATTGAGCCGCATCGAGTTTTTTGTAACCGTTTCAGGGTAACCACCCGACTGAATATACTCAAGAAGAACCATATCTGTTGCTGGCTTGTTAGCTTTCGAAATCCAGCTGTTTGGCCCTCAAACATTCTTTAAACGAAAACGGTAGTATGGTTGTGGGCCGGTGTCTGCCGGTTAGTTAGATGAGTTGCCAATTCTTTGCTTAGTAGCTTTAAGTTGCTTCCAGTCACCACTAAATTGTATCCTTCACGCTGGAGTCTGTTGATAAACAGTTCCCAGTTGGGCAGGTTTTGGATTTCATCAAAAACAGACACTGGGGTTGCCAAATGCACACATCACCCCAGCGATGAGATCGTATAGTTTTCCAACTAAACTAAGGCTTCATTGTCAAAATTTACATACCCAAAATTTCCCAGCTATTTTAGTGCGTGAAGGACAAAGAAGGCCTTCCCGCCGGCGGGTCCCATAACTGCCGTTATCAGGTTATGCGCACCCCAAAAAGCTTCAATGTCGCGCTCAACGTAAACTTCATTGAAGGCTTTTTCCAGTTCAGCCCTTTGACCAAGTATTACATCCCTTAACATACTGAGGGTGTAATGAAAGAAAATGATGTAAAAAATTTCATTACAATGAAAATAATTAAAAACTTACGATTAGCTTTAATATCCAAAATCACTATGCTTGGTTGAATCTTATGTCCCATAAACCCCGAGAACGTCTAGCACATCGAGAAAAAGTAGTGGAACGCAGAGACAAAATGCTCATCCGCGACCGCGCCAACGAACGCGCCACAGTCGAGGAAGTCTTCGACCAAACCACCCGCCTAGTAGTCTTCAATTTGCTAAACAGTGGTATACTATACGAAGTCAACGGAGCGGTAAGCAGCGGTAAAGAAGCAAAAGTATACTGGGCAACCACAAAAGAAGGCACAGATCTAGCCGTAAAAATCTATCTCACATCATCTGCCGAATTCAAAAAAGGTATGCTCAAATACATCGAAGGCGACCCCCGCTTCAAAAACATCAAACGCGGTACCCGCTCACTTATGGCTCTGTGGGCACAAAAAGAATTTCGCAACCTCCGCGAAGCATCAGAAGCCAAAGTACCCGTCCCCAAACCCATCGCAGTGAAAAGCAACGTGGTTGTAATGGAGTTCATGGGCAAAGCAGGCACACCGGCCCCCTCACTCAAAGAACAGCCGCCCAAAAACCCCGAACGCGCCTACAAACTCATAGTTACCTACATAAAACGACTCTATCAAAAAGCCAAACTCGTCCACGGTGACCTAAGTGAATACAACATTATGATGTGGAAAGGTAAACCCTTAATTTTCGACCTCTCCCAAACAGTCTCGATAGAACATCCCATGGCGGATTTCATGCTAAACCGGGACTTAGTGAATCTAAACAGATTTTTTAGCCGCCTAAACGTTAATGTAACCCCAACCGAAGAATTACACAAGTTGGTTGTTGGAAAATAATGCCTGGTCTAGACAGCTTTGTTCGAATCCCCAAGGAACGTGTGGGCATACTCATCGGTCCTGAAGGCAAAACAAAACAATACATAGAAGATAAACTATGCGTCAAACTCGACGTGGACACAGATGGCAGCATCACCCTAACCCTCCTCGAGAAAGCCCCCGATCCCTCAGTTCTGCTCAAAGCCAAAGATGTAGTAACCGCCATCGGACGCGGCTTTACACCTGAAACCGCCTGCCGCTTAATCCGTAATGAAGACGACATCTATGACATGGTTGATCTCCGTCTGATTTTTGGACGAAATGAATCTGACATCAAACGTATCAAAGGCCGAATTATCGGCACCGACGGCAAAACCCGCAAACTTATCGAAGAACTCAGCGAAGCAGATGTTGTTGTCTACGGTCACACGATAGGTATCATCGGCAGTTTTGAACAGGCCGACACCGCGCGTAATGCTGTACAGATGATAATTGATGGTTGTCAGCATCAAACCGTCTACAAATACCTGCAACGTAAACGTACCGAGATGAAAAAAGAAAAACTGGAACTATGGGAAAAACCACCCCAAAAACGGTAATCTTCTTTTTATTTTTGTATATATTTCCCAACATTTAGTTAACTTTTTAAGATTTAAACCAGTTTACGCATTAAACTTAGCATCATCTAACCCTGACGGCTTGGGGTTAATTCTAAACATTAGGTCACTAGTCATTAGAGGTTTATTAATGTTGCAACTGGAGATTTTTTGTACAGCATCTTTTTGGTTTGTTTATGTGATCAAATGATTTAATATTCATCGTAAATTATATAAGGTTTGAACTTAATGTTTTGTAAATATGTCTTGGGGGTTCGGTATGACAGTGCAGGTTAAAGCAAAGTTTGGCGGTTGTAGGGTTTTGTTCATTGTTTCTTTGTTGGTTATGTTATTGTCCTCTTTGTTTGTTTGTATGCTGACGGCGGGTGCTTCTTTGGATGGTGCTGTGCATGTTGGAAATGAGTCTGAGCTTAAAAATGCTATCAGCAACGCAGAGTCGGGCGTGCCTATGATTATTGCACTTGATAGAGACATCACACTTACAAAGGAGCTTGTTATTTCTGCTAACCAAGGCATCACTTTAACAAGTAGCAGTGGGACAAACTTTTTCAAGTTAATTGGTGCGGATGGTGAGAGTACTATCACTGTTATGCCTGGTGGTTTGTTAAACCTTGATGGTATTATCGTGACCCATGCGACTGATGCTACTGGTTGTGGCGTAACTGTTAATTCTGGTGGTGCCCTTTTTCTGTATGGCGGGGAAATTTCCAATAACAAAATTTATGATGGCGGGGGTGTGAAAAATAGTGGCCGCTTTAGTATGTCTGGCGGTAAAATCTCCAATAACATAGCCCCACTCTTCAACTACAGTGGCGGATATTTCCATCCCGGTTCTGGTGGTAGCGGTGGTGGGGTGTACAATACTGGCAGTTTTAGTTTATCTGGCGGCGTGATTTCTAACAATATCGCCGATCTGGATGGTGATGGTGGTGGTGTGTACAATAGTGGTATTTTTGAGATGTCTGGCGGCGTGATTTCTAATAATATGGCTGCTATCGGTCGTGGGGTGTCTAATGTCGGCACTTTTAGCCTATCAAGTGGTACTATTTCTAAAAACACTGGCGGGTTTGGTGGTAGCGAGCGTAACGCGGCGGCCGTGTTGACCAGCGGCACATTTAGTATGTCGGGTGGTGTAATTTCTGATGGTGGCGTGTATAACCTTGGTAGTTTTAGTATGTCAAGTGGCACTATTTCTAACAGCCAAGCCTATGGTGTATACAACAGTGCGGGTTGCACGTTTAGTTTGTCTGGTGGTGAAATCTCTAACAATGCAGGCTTTGGTGTGCATAACCTTGGTATGGATAACTGGTATGCAGGATGGACCTATGGTTTGTTTAGTATGTCTGGCGGGGTAATCCGTAACAATGCTTGTGGTGTGCAAAACGGCGGTAATTTTAGTTTGTCTGGTGGTGAAATTTCCAACAATGCTGGCGAAAATGGTGGGGGTGTGCAAAACAGTAACCTCTTTAGTATGTTTGGTGGCGAAATTTCTAACAATCAAGCTACAAAAGGTGGGGGTGTATACAACTACCCCGCTGGCGACTTTAGTTTGTCTAAAAATGGTGTGATTTCTAACAATACAGCTGAAATTGGTGGAGGCGTGTGTATTGATGGTGATTTTAGTATGTTTGGTGGTGAAATTTCTGGAAATACAGCCCGAAATCAGGGCGGTGGCGTGTATGTTGGAAACGGTATTTTTAGGTTGTCTGGAGGCAGGATTTTGAGTAACACAGCTAACAGTGGTGGTGGCATTTGGGTTAGTGTTGAAAAGCTTGATAAGCTCTTTATTACTGATAGTGTGATGTTTTCCAATAATCGTGCTTCTGCGGCGTATAATCGAGACCCTGCTCATGATGGTTTGTATAATTCACATATAGGCAGTAAAGTGACTTGGTCGGATCCTTTTACTCAGGGATATAACAACTATGATATTAGCTATACAAGTGATTCGCCAGTTACTGGTATGGATGATGGATCGTCTGGTTCATATAATGGACCATTTGGTATGGATGGTTATCTTAGTCTTGCTATAGTTATCTTGGCTATAGTGGTTGGTGTTACTGCAGTTTTATTTTACTTCAAAAATAGGCTAAAGCGATAGAGGAAAATTGAACCATCCAATAGTTAATGAAAAGTTAAATTGCTATATTGCCAAAAACTTGTAGCATAGGGCTTAAATTATTAATGGTGCCTGGCGGTTACGGCCGTTATTATTCAAACAAAACAAGGATTTATTGTTTTAAGTGATTGATGGTTTGTCATAAGTGAAACTTATGGCTTTAATTTAAATATTAAACGACTGGATTAACTCATAGAGCGCTTGGTAACTCTAAAAGCAGAGTTATCGCCGCTCAAAGGAGAAAAAAAGAA
>JAIRTW010000103.1 GCA_031254875.1 Candidatus Bathycorpusculum termitum | reverse complement strand
TTAAAAGTAAATCACGTCTTCTCAGGCATAATCTAACTCTGCATAATTAAAAACAGGTGCATCTGTTTTTATTAACCGACCAAACTAAAGAATCTCACCTCAAACTGCCGAACGTAAGTAAGTATGGTTCTAAGTGGGTTAGGCGTGTTTTGGTGCAGTGTGCTTTGGCGGCTGTTAAGTGTAGGGGTGATTCTCGGTTTAAGCAGTTTTATTTGCGTGTGAAGGCGCGGCGTGGGCATGGTATTGCTATTGTTGCTTTGGCGCGTAAAATGCTTGGGGTTATGTATCATTTGCTGGTTTTTGGTGTGTTGTTTTCTGAGGAGGGGTTGAAGTCTAAGCGGTGTCAGAAGGTGATTAGGGCTAGGGATTTGTCGGTTCCGTTTGAAGAGGCTTTGGGGCTACTTGTTAAAGCAGGTTGTATGAGCGGCAAATAATTAACTGGATGCTTTCATGAGAAAAATGCGTGGACTAAAGACACGAGCTGATGAAGTGAGCTATTGGTTTGAGGCTAAATTAATGTCATTTAGCCGCCGCCGGTTATCTTGAAGTTAATTGCACTTTCTATGAATATATAGGATAGCAGTAGTAAAGCAACGCCGACAATAAGTATCATGTAGGCTTGTTTAGGTTTGTAGGCGCTTTTTGTGCTTTGATATATCGCGAGTATGCCAAAGAAGCCTAATGCGTAGAGGATTCCCGATATCAGGGTATCTGCACCGAATTGCATGCTGAGACTAGGGTACAAGAAATAAATTGTGTTTTGACCGGGATACGCTATGATAGGTCGGTTGATAAGGGTGTATAAACCGCCGCCGAAGAGAAATATTGCATATGCCATGACGGCTACGACGATTATGAATGTCGTGGGTGTATTTGTCGATATCTTGCGGAACCATCGGCTAAGTGAGAACGACATGTCCTCAGAGTGTTTTTTTATTTTTTCCGACATCGATGTGCTCTCCCGTAATTATGTTCTTTACTACTTCTTTAGCCCATTCTCCGGTTAATGAATTTTTCTGAATTTGAACTAAATACTCTCCCCACTCTATCTTCACCGCTTTCTGCCAAACAGTATATTTCTCCATAATATTGCGGTAAGCCATCAGGTGTAACGAACAAAAGCCGCTGGCTTCAGCCTCCCGACTACAGATTTTGCATTTCACGGTTCTTCTCTCTTCAGTGCCGTTGCGTCTGGACCTTATGAAGACTATGGTGCTATTCACCTTTATCTTTTTAGTTTTCAATCCAAAGCCAAGTGCTGAAACAAAGCGTTGAGCAAACAAAACAACGTTGCATCATATCATAATCATAGTAGTAGCAGATCTAAATCATGCATGGGATGTACAGCATTCAGATGCCGGCTTTATTGCCCGTAATTTTTGAGGTGCATTGAGGGTTTAAGCAGAGTCTCCATGAGGTTTTTCCCCTCAGATATGTTGCCACCATAGGTGCTCCGCAACTTTTGCAGGTGCTTCCCAGCGGCTTAACAGTTCCCCTCTGCGGTAGCGGATACGACGCACTGCATTTCCCATCAAAAAAATTAGTGCAACCCACAAACCGTTTCCCAGACTTTTTTGACCGCAATATAATCAACTGGCCGTCTCCGCATTTCAAACATGCACCCACCGTCCGAGCATTCAACCACGATTGCCTAAGCGCCAAACTCAACTGCATCCCAATGATTGCCTCTTTATCTTTGAGTTCTGAGGTAACACGCTTTAGAGTTTTCACGGTATCTGCAAGCACACTCTGCTTGTTTTCTCTGCCCTGCTGAATAGCCTCCATTTTTTCCTCCAACATTCGCGTCATCTTTGGAGAAACAACTGTTGGGCAGTACCGCTCAAGGACTCCAGTGACTTCAAACCCTAAAGCGCTCACCGCTAAATGATCGGTTCCATTTAGGTATTTGCGATCATGAAGGGTTTGAATAGTTGCGGCGCGGGTTGCTTTGGTTCCGATTTCTTTCTCCTCCATCTCGAGAAGCAGACTACGTGGGTTGTAGCGGGGCGGCGGCTGAGTGTACTGCTCCTTTAGGGTAACCCGCAAAACCTCCACAGGTTGCCCCTCAGACAGCGGCGGCAAAACATCATCTTTAACCTGAACGTAAGGACGATAAAACCTAAACCAGCCCTCCACAAGCGTCCGCATTAAGCTGAACCGAAAGAGATTGCCATTGAGGTTGACGACGGCATTTACGCTCTGACGTACGGCAGGTTCAGCGAAAACAGCCAAAAACCGTTTCACCACCAAGTCAAAGACATTTTTGGATGCGGCATCTAGGGGTTTTTGTGATAAATTTCCTGTGGGATAAATGGCGGGATGGGCGGGGTCAATTTTTTTGCCCTCATTGGGCTTCAAGCTGGGCTTAATTAAGAGTTCTGTAGCCTGTTTTGTGTAAGCTGGGGCTTTTTGGAGTTTTTTAAGTATATTTTTGTAGCCAATTGAGGGCGGAAGTTTTTGACTGCTTGTTCGCGGATAAGAGATTAATGCATCAAGGTAGAGGCGTTGCAGAATCGCGGAGGTGCGCATGGGGGTGTAGCGGAAGAGTTTGTAGCCTTCGCTTTGCAGACTGCCCAAATCAAAGGGTACAGGTGGATTAATCGTAGACTCATAGACTCCAACTGAGTCGATTGTGCCTGCTTTGGTTTTAGTGGTAGCCTGAATCATCTTGGCTTCAGCTAAGGTTTTAAGTGTCTTCTCATACTCCGCAATATAGACCTCGTTGTCTATGCTGATTTTTGCGGTGAGACTCCAATATGGCGCGGGCACAAACGTTTGGATGTCTTTTTCGCGCTCCTCTAAAAACCGTAATGTTGGACCTTGTACTCTGCCCGTGCTCAATGTGGTGTATTGTCCGCTGGCGGATTTAGCGGCCTCTGTGAGGGCGCGGCTGAGGTTTATGCCGTAGAGCCAGTCAACTTCATGGCGGGTTAAACCTGCTTCTATCAGCGCAAAATCGAGGTGAGGCAGAAGGTTATCGTAGGTTGCCTGTAGTTCCTCCTCGGTGAGCGTAGAGTACTTCATCCGTTTAGCTGTATCTTGTTTTTCGCCACAAGCGTACTTGAGGATAGTGTAGCCGATGATGCTGCCTTCTATGTCAAAGTCACAACCATCCACAAATGTCTCCGCATTTTTAGCCAAATCAGAAATAACTTTAAGCCAAACCCGAATCCGTTCCGCTCCTTTCTCTGCCTGATAACGTGGCACCCAATGATAATCAAAAACCGGATAGCCGCGAATTTTCTGTTTACTGGTTATGGTGTAGAGGTGTCCAATGGCTGGAACAACAACAATGCACCCGCCGCGGTATGCTTCATAGTAAGGAACACCATTTTGGGATGTTTTTTTGGGTTTACTCCGCTCATCTAATGCAGTGGCTATCCGGTTTGCGGCAGCAGGTTTTTCAGTGATGATTAGTGTATACTTCACAAGCTCTAACCACACACAACCACCAGCTATTTTATCCATTAAAAGGTTACAGTTCCATGTATTGCTGCTGGCGCTTGGGGTTTTAGCAACCAATAAATAATATGCCTACATGTGTATCTAATAGGGTATGGGATGCCGCAACGAGTTGTTTGTCATGGATGTAGTCATGTTCTATATGAAGGCACTGAGTTAAAACCACCGGACGAAATTATCCAGCAGAACGGCGGAAAATGCCCGAAATGTAACCGCAAATTGTCCCTGCTCCCTATAGAAGTTGAAGTTAAACCCCTAAACAAACGTTGTTGAATTCCCAATGGCAACCATGCAGGCGCCGTCTGATTTCGCTTCAGAAACTCACTGGGAAATGGCTGCTAAAACCAAGATGGGTAAATATCTCACAAAGCTTGAAACAGATTTTATCTCTAAATCCATAGATTTATCCCAAGAGAATCTCTCAGTGATGGATGTGGGTGCCGAAGCAGGCCGCTTTTCATTGCTTCCCCAAAATAGCAAAGTCCAGGTCGTCAGCATAGATATAAATGCCTGTGCGCTCAGGCGTCTCAAACAGAAAACCCGCCAAGTCAACATTATTTTGGCTGATGCGAGACATCTGCCGCTAAAAGATTGTGTGTTTGACGTTGTTTTCATGATTGAGGTACTGGATTACATTCCCGAGTTAGACCAGGCTTTGGGGGAATGCATGCGCACTCTCAAGCCTGATGCTTCTGCAGTTTTATCGTTTGGCAACAAATCAAGTCTAAAAGCGCGCTTGAAGGCGATGCGGGGAAAATCATATAGGCACTCCTATGGCGAGATGCTGTGGTGTCTGTCTAAAATAGGCTTCCCAGTTAAACGAAAGCTGGGATACAGCTGGGTGCCTTTGGGCCGAACTTCGCAGAACAGTTTGGTGTCTGTTCTGGCGGCTTTAGAGAAAATTTTTGGGTTACGGCGAATCGTAAGGTATAGTCCTTGGGTAATCATGCATATAACAAAGCCTTTTTCGACTGCAAAATCAGTGCCAGCCTCTTTGGAAAGCCATAAATAAATCTCTCATGTGTAAAATAGTACAATTGGAAATATATATTGGAGCGATGGCCTAATGGGGGACACATTCAAGGAACGACTCGGCAACAGCCTGTCAGGTTTCAACAGGTTCGGAATCCAAATAAGCCACGGTACTATCTTGGCGTTTGCAGCGTTGGCTCTTATACTCTTCATTGCGTTTACCATTCGCCTATTACCGCTCCGATGGGAAAACCTCGCGGGAGGCACCTCATTTCTCAACGAGTTTGACCCATACTACCAGTTTAGCGCAACCAAGCACATGGTAGACAACGGTTTACTTTCACCATATTACCCCACGCCTTGGATTAACCCGATGAAATGGTATCCAGTCGGCTTGGACATGTCTACTTTGTTACCTGCCTTACCCATGACAGCAGCAACCCTCTACGGCTTTGTCTCACTTTTTGCAAACATTGATTTAATGACTTTTTGTGCAATCCTGCCGGCATTTATGGCGGCTGTTTCCTGCTTAGTCATGTACTTTGTAGGCAAAGATATGGGCGGCAAAGCTGTCGGCTTATTAGCCGCGTTATTCCTCGCAGTGGCACCATCTTTTCTGCAACGAAGCTCCCTGGGTTTCTTTGACACGGAAGTTCCTGGTGTCTTGGGGTTAGTTCTTTTCATCTTCTTCTTTATGCGTTCCATAGACAGTAACCGCTCGCTTAAAGGGTCTCTCATATACTCTTTAGGCGCAGGCTTAGCGTTAGCCTACTTTATTTCCGGCTGGGGCGCAGCATACTACATCATTGCTCTAGCAAGTCTCTTTGTCTTCGTCATGGTTCTCCTTAAACGCTACACTCAAAGACTGCTTGTAAGCTACAGCATAACCTTTGGCTTAGCCCTGATGATTGGTACCAAGGTTCCCTACATCGGACTAAACTATCTGGTTTCAGGTGTAATCCTCCCTGTTGCTGCAGTATTTTTAGTGCTGGTTGTCGCGGAACTTATGCGCAATAACATCTCCATACAAAACAAACTAACCCTTGCGGTTGTATCGCTGGTTGCCATAGTCGGAAGCTTTGTTGGGCTCTGGCTAACCGGCTCATTTACTAGCCTTGCAGGCAAATTTATCACGGTACTAAATCCCTTCATCAGGGCATCTTCGCCGCTTGTCGATTCAGTGGCTGAACAGAGACTATCAGGCTGGGGCAATATCTATATTGAACTAGGCATAGGTATTCTGTTTTTCTTAATAGGTCTATACTTCACACTACGCAACCCGACTAACAGAAACATCTTTTTGTTGCTCTTCGCAACAACTTCGTTGTATTTCGCAACTTCAATGGTGCGTCTGTTGGTAATCTTTGCACCTGCATACGCTATAATCGCCGCTATAGGCATATTGGGAACGATAACGCCGTTTATCGCCCTGCTAAAAGGTTCATCTAAAACTGTCGCGAAGTCCAAACGTAAAATGCTACGAGTCAGCAGGGAATACAGCGGTTTAGCGGTGCTTATTATATTTGTGCTTGTGGTGTCGAATTTGGCATTTTCGCCACAGTCCGGTGGTATGCCTCGATCAGTAGCGCAGGCATATACGCCTACTGCAATCAGTGGTGCCAGTCTTCCAGTGGGTGGAGCTGGCTTACTCGAGCCTATTACTGTATGGATAGATGCAGTTACTTGGTTACAGGAAAACGCTAAATCAACCGATGTTGTGGTCATGTGGTGGGACTACGGTAACTGGTTAAGTGACCTTGGGAACGTAACCAGTTTGGCAGACAACACCACTGTGAACGGTACGCAGATAGCAAATGTGGGTTTCATATACATGGGTAACGAAGATCAATCCATGGCAATGCTCTCCACTTACGGCCAAAAAAACGTCAAATACATTGCTATATTCACCGTATTATACATCCCGTCAAGCGGAACAGAAGACTCCTATTATGCGTACCCAGCAGGTTATGGTGACGAAGGTAAATGGATGTGGATGGCGCGTATTTCCGGACAGGATAAACAGCGGTTCATAGATCAAGGTTTCATCAGCGAAGCAGACGCATGGGTTGATGAAAACGCCTTCGGGCAGGCCCCCTCAGGTGGTGGGTGGGAGTGGAACGCACGCGGTGATAACACAACTATAGCTTTGCTCCTAAACTATGCTGAAGTAGTGTACTGTTGGAACATGGGTAACTATGGCTTAACGATTACCCCTGATAGAGAACTTGAGCCGCCAAAATACTTCGAACCAATATACTTTGGGGGCATAAACACATCTCCCTTCCAATATGGCCGATTGGTGCCGTTGGTGGTAATCTATGAGATCCAGTGGGACCTATATAACGCTGATCACCCATAAATCAGCACGCAGGAAGCGGCACAAAAGTGTTTCCACGGGTTCCTGACCAACACAAAGTTGGGCGCCCCTTAATCCCCAACGGTTTAGGGGCCTTCTATGTCCTGTTCACAACCGTTTATCTTTTTTTGGTTTATTTTTTGCAACAAAGTTCTAATCCTGAACCAATCTCTGCCGCTTTCACATTAGCTGCTTGTGTTCTCTTTGGCGGCTTCATGGGTATGATGGATGACTGGATAGATTTGAAATGGCGTTACAAAGCGTTTATGCCCCTCATAGCTGCACTGCCGCTGATTTACTATGCGCAGGCAATCGATGCCCGAACAAGCATAACCCTGCCGTTTGTGGGGATGGTGGATTTCGGCATCGCCTACTTTTACATTATAATTCCTTTAATAGTTATGATAGTGACCAACGTCGTGAATCAGCTTGGGGGATTAAATGGACTTGAATCTATTTGTCCTGCCATAGTCATAGTCGGTTTGATGGCCTTTTCGCCGAACTATCTGCTTATGATTGGGCCTCTTCTGTTCTGGCTGATCTTAGCGGCATTTAACTTTTCAGGAAAAATTTTTGTCGGAAACACTGGCTCCTTTGCAATAGGCATGACGATTGCTTCCTTTGCTGTCATATCTGACTTAAAAGTGAACCTGTTTATCTCGATTCTGCCCTTTATCTTCAACTCAGCTCTTATACTGCTTTCAGCGTTTTTTATAGGCAAAAAAGCAGCAGTATCATTTGACGGCAAAAAACTCTGTTCCGACAGCAGAAAAAGCCTCGTAACAAGCATAACCTACCGTCGCCCCCTCACTGAGCGCCAAGTAGTCCTAATTATTACGCTGATTGTGGCGCTATTTACATTGCTGGGCTCATTAATCCGGTTGCTATAGTCAAATTTACCCATCTTCCATACCTGAATGTATGTCTGTTTTTAGAACAGCATCCATTCTCTGCAGTGGACACTTTTTAATTCAAACCTTAACTTCCCAAATTTAAGTGATGTGTTTTGTTTATAGACTTGTTTTTTAGCTGTTTTTGTAATTAGAGCCGTATTGTGGCTTATTCAGGTTTGAGCCATATTACTTATGTTAAGTAATATGTGGGTTTTTATAGAACTGTCTTATAGCGGCTTCTACAGTAAAAGAGACAAAAAATAAGGCGTTACGTCTGAAAGCTATGACTTAAATCAGGAAGTTAGGGTTCAAATTTAATTGCAATACCGGTGCTGAACTTGGGACTTAATCAAGAATCTCCGTACCTTCAAAGAGTAAATACGTAAAGGTCGAATCCAGAGCACGCACCATGATCTGATCTTATCAGATACTTTTGTAGACTACTGCATATCAATAGCCTGAGTTGGAAGCTTGTCTAACTTGCTTAAGGGCGCTTTTTATAAAGTGCCCAAGATCTGCTCGATCATAAACATTTCAGGTCCAGTCGTCATGGAACCCGCCACGGCGGCGATGCTGTTAGCAATTAGGCCTGTGCCAACATAGGGTATGCCGCAGTTAACCGTGCCTACATCAACGGGAACCTTGAAGATGCTTTCGAGAATTTTTTTCTCTTCCTCTTTTAGGAGTGGATGAGCAAAAACACCCTTATTGGTTGCTGTTGCAAGTGAACCGACGTAGGGGAGAGCGGCAATTTCGGCTGGCACTGTTTCCACGCCTAATGTATCTGAGATCTGCTTGATTTCTTTGGCTTTGAATCGGGGATCCACGACTGCGCCTTTGTCGTTGGCGAGCACGAGGTTGCCGTAGGCGTTTTTTTTGTTTTCCATAAGAGTGATGTTACCCTTGTAGGCTTCTTTTATACGCTCGAGCTCTTCACCACGGATGGAGTTAGAAAGCAACATGCCGTTGCTGTTTGCGCAGGCTAAGGCTCCAGCGAGAACCGAGCCACTGATGGTGGTATAGATAAGCCGAACTTTGAGCCAATCCGCATATTCCTGAGCTTTATCTTGGGGAACCATCACTGGAATTATAACTATGTTTTCTGTTGCTAAGGCATATACGCCTATACTTGAACTTCCCACGATACTGGATAAGTAAACAGCCAAAAATCTTCGCCTGTCCTATGATCGCTAATATTGTTCTAGGCTCACCCATTTAAAGTTCACGGAAATCATTTCTGTTTCAACCTTTCTAACTTTCATTCACAGAAAAAAACATAATCAATATAGAAACCATCGTCATTACTGTGTCTTCGTCATCATCTCGGCGATTTTCAGCTTTTATCAACAAGGGGGTATTTCACCGCATACGGGTAAATTATAATTCAGCGGCCTCACAGCGAACAAGTACTCTATTGATCAAGAGATCCTGAAAATTATGGTGGTTTAGGTACCGATACTTTTTGATCCACAAAATTTTTAGTATTTACTAAAATCCTAAACATCATTTTTGCTTAAAAACAAATAATTTGGGAAATAAAAAAATTACTGGTTTTCTGCCAAGTAAACGAATATGTTTCCGTCTCTATCCTTGGTTACGCGCGTCTTGATTCTGCGTGGAGGCTTTTCGATTCCCCGTCCCCAAATTTTTTCGTTAATCTCTGGGCTGACGATAAGCTGAGGCAGTTCTTCGTTTTCCTCTTCTTCAGAAACCTTTACTTGGAGTTTCATATGTTTAGCTACAAAGATTTTGACCAATTGCATCGCACGGGGTGCACGTTTCTTAGGCGGACGGACTAGGGCTCTTTGGAGTGGGATGGTATAGAATCTTTCTTCAACGATATCGTCGTCTTTCTTTTTACGTTTGGGTTTAGCCTCTTCTTTTGCTTCCTCTGCTTTCTGAGGTACTGTTTTCTCTTTAGCCACCGCTTGTTCTATCTCGGCGGTTTCTTCTAGTTGTTCTTCCTCAGGTAACTCTGCTAGCTCTTCTAGTTCTTCTTGCAGTACTTGTTCTTGTTTAGTTTCTTCTGTCATGGCTATTTTCTCCTTACGGCTTTATTTTGCTGGTCCGCCAGTTGCGTCTGGATTTAGGGTTCATCCTGACTTTGCCGTCGGTTCTTGCTATGACCCATGTTGGAACGGACTGCGATTCTCTGCCTGCTTTAGCTAAGCGGAGTTTTTTCGCGGTTGGTTTTACTCTTGCCATTTTCTTATATCCTTCTAATGGTTGTCTCTCGTTTCCGTGATTGAAGCTGTATTAGGATCGACTTGAGCTGGGCATCTGAGAGGGGAATCGGTAGTCTACCGGCTTGTGCCATCTCAATGAGCTGCAACTCGATTTGTTCAGCAAAGTCCCGTTTAACCATTTTAAGGTTATTTAGCCTTTGCCGTGCTTCAGGCGTCAAAATCTTTGCTAAGAGCGCCTGTTTTTGCTGTTCGATTTGTTGTTCGGCTTGAGCGTGCCTCTGCTCGTCGCTTACACGGTTCTGCATCGAGAGAAGTTTTCTCTTGCGTATCTGCTCAAGCTCGTCATCTGACATGGTTTCCTATTCGCCTTGATACTTCTTGAGCTCAGGAACCGATTTGTAGAGCTCTTTTGCGAGGTCTCCAGCGACTTCCTGTGCTAGTTTGCGCCCTTTGGGTGTCATAACTCTGCCCTGCGGGCGGGTAATCTGGACTAAGCCGGCGGCTTCCAGTTGTTTGAGGGCTTTGCGTATATTGCCTCCTCCAGCTTTTGCGGCTCGATTGGGTTTGCTACCCCGATTTTTTCTTCCACCATAGTCTGAACGGAGGTTTTCCAACCCGATTGGACCATGAATGTAGACTTTACGCATTATCGACGCGCTTCTTGTGTACCACCAAGATGCGTTCTGTGGTTGTTTCTCGACATGGGTGCCGGTTTTGGCGAAAGGTGCCCATGGCAGAGGTTGAACTTCATCAACGTTTTCCATAAGGTACTTTGCTAATCTGTCAATGAACATTGAAGCTGGAACGTCATGAGGAGTCGTCAAAGATGCTCTATCCTGTAGTTTTTCCTTGCACTAAAACAATGAAGCCTAATATAAATGTATTCGGGCAACTATTCCCGCACAAGACATAACCCGTTTATTTGCTGTCCCAACAAGTCTCAAGAAACGCTTTGAAACAAATATGCCCCTACATACTACCCTCAATTAATGCCCGAACCTATTAAATGATTTCCAGTAAACATCAACTCAACATAACCACAACATAGCAAGAAGCCGCTCTCTAAATCTTATATAACCGAACGCCTCGGAGAACAAAAAGCTTCACTAAGCGCTTTTTACCCTTTAAACGAACGTGCGAAGCACACAAACGGCTATCACTTTTTCAGTATGAACGTAACAAAATAAACAGTCGGCAAGTCTGGCATTTTTTGTTTCCCTCACGCTTTTATAGCTGAAACTTCTGTTAGCTTTACTGTGCTATAACAGAATAGCAATAGTGGAGGCACGTCTTTTTTTGAGAGATGATAAACGTCATGGATTACTTGAAAAAGTTCTAAAAGACCACAACTACCAAGAATGCGCCAAAGTATGCCCCGTCGGAACCATCTACATTGAAGGTGAAAACATTGAATACACCAAAGATCCCCAAGTTATTACCTTCATAGTTGAGCGGAGGAAACATCTCAAATGAATCCAAACCAAAAGATGCGGGTTGCGACAGTTTGGCTCAGCGGATGTAGTGGATGTCACATGAGCTTCCTTGACCAAGACGAGCGGCTGGTGGATTTGGCAAAAAAAATCACTCTGGTGTACAGCCCAATCGCTGATGTGAAAGAGTTTCCCCCCGATGTTGCAGTTACCTTAATCGAAGGTGCCATGGCAAACGAAGAACAGAAAGAAATGCTAAAGACGGTACGGTCTAAAACTGCTGTTTTGGTTTCTTTGGGTGACTGTGCGGTTACCGGCAATGTCACTGCATTGCGTAACAGTTGGCCACATAGTGACCAAGTCATCCTAGAACGTGCCTATAACAACCCTGAAAATCTCCACGCCCAGATTCCTACGCAGGTGCCCAAACTGCTTATTCATGCCAGACCGCTTCACGAAATCGTTAAAGTCGACCACTATATCCCAGGTTGTCCACCAAATGCTGAGCTTATCCACTATGTGCTCACGGAGTTGCTGGATGGGAGAATACCCGTTATGGAGAGACGTTCAAAATATGGCTGACAAAAAAATCTTGATTTCCCCGGTTACGCGAATTGAAGGACACGCCCAAGTTACCATCCTTCTAAATGATGATGATACGGTTAAAGAGGCACTTTTTAAAGTCACTGACTTCCGTGGATTCGAAAAATTCACGGAGGGCAGGCCCTTCTATGAGATGCCCTCAATTACCAGCCGCGCCTGCGGTATATGTCCAGTGAGCCATCTCTTAGCTAGCGCTAAAGCCTGTGATCAAATTGTCGGTATTGACCCCCCCAAAACAGCGGTGAAACTCAGACGCCTCATGCATATGGGGCAGCTGATTCAATCTCATGCATTAAATTTCTTCCACCTCTCGTCACCTGACTTGTTGCTGGGATTTGATTCTAACCCTGCACAGCGCAACATCTTTGGATTAATTGAGCGGGAACCTGAGTTGGCTATACGGGGTATCCGCCTGCGCAAGTTTGGACAAGACATCATCGAGAAGGTGGCGGGTAGAAAAATACATTCCAGCGAATGGATACAGCCGGGAGGCGTCAACTGGCCTCTAACACAGGAACGCGCCGATTACCTCCGTGGCAACCTACCCGAAGCTCTCGATGCCACACAAAAGACGCTGGACCTGTACACGCAGATGCTTGATGGCTTGCAGGAGGAAGTGGCGAGCTTTGGCTGTTTCCCTACCTACTACATGGGACTAGTAACCCCTGACGGCGGTTTAGAACATTATGACGGGAACCTCCGTATCATAGACCCAAACGGAGCCACAGCAGTTGAATGTCTAGATCCTGCCCGATACCGCGACTTCATCGGAGAGGCCGTGGAATCGTGGTCTTACATGAAGTTTCCCTACTTCCGAAACATTGGTTACCCAGGCGGCGTTTACCGCGTTGGTCCGCTGGCACGTCTCAACATTGCCTCACACTGTGGCACGCCACTGGCGGATGAGGCACTCAAGGGGTTTAAGAAACTGGACAAAAACAGGCCTGTCCAAAGCACATTCCACTACCACTACGCCCGCCTCATTGAGATGCTGTTTTGCATCGAAAACGTCAAACGTCTTCTTGCTGACTCCGACATCCAATCTGAACATATCACCTCAAAAGCATTCGTAAACAACCCTGAAGGTATCGGTATCGCAGAAGCACCACGCGGCACCTTAATCCACCACTACAAAGTTGACACTCAAGGTATGGTAACTTGGAACAACATGATTATTGCCACCGAACACAACAATATCGCCTACAACATGGCTCTGACACAGGTTGCAAAAAAATACATAAAGGCACACGAATTGCAAGAAGGGATGCTTAACCGCGTGGAAGCAGTTATCCGCGCCTTTGACCCCTGCTTGAGTTGCGCCACACATACCCTTGGTAGCATGCCGCTAGATGTGCAACTAATTGCGGCCAATGGTACTCTTTTGGACCGCAAAATAAGATAGCAAAAATGCAGTGTTACTCTCACTCACTTTTTGATCTGTTGTTATCGAGACACAATAGGGCAATGTGGTAGTGGGTATTGTACTATTTTGGCGGTGTCTGCCTCAAAATAAACTATGGCACCCTCTTGTGGAGACTTTTTTGGTTAAGGGCTATCTTGACATGCTGTTTAAATCCTTCGCGTCATTGTACTTACTGGATTTAATTAAATGTAAAGCTCGCTTTAGTCTTAGGTATGGCGACGTTTTTAACCCCTTAGTTCAAGCAAACATGGCGGTCTAGTTTTTAGGAATGATTGATTGAGATGAATAAGCGTTTAATGGTATTTTATGTGTTGGTACTTCTATCTATCCTTCTATTTGTTTCTCTAAAATCAACCGTTGCCGCAACTGTGTTTTCAGATAATTTTCCATCTGGAAACTTTGACCGCTGGTCCAAATCGCAGGTTGTTTCTGGGGCAAGTCAAACCGTCAGCGGCGGTATCGCGCGCTTTATCGTTCCCACACCCATCGCAGGTAGTAATTCCTGCTCATATCTCATAAGGGATGGTTTCACCTCAACAGTAAACAGCATCATTGTAGCTTCACAAGATATCCTAGTAACCAAAGTTCCCAACGGTGCTCCGCAGGGAAACGGTGCTATATTCTTTCTCTATGTCTGTGACTCTACCGATCTGGCTGGTAATGCTGGCAACATCGGCATCGGAATAGATGGTTCAAACGTGTGGTCAATGTGGCTAGGCGGAGACCTTGTTTACACCTACGTTTTTCAAACCGAGGGCTCCCAGCCAATAAGCAACACATGGTACCATATTGCTTTAACTGTTAACAATCAGGCGCAAACAGCTGTTTTGGAGGTTAATGATCTGGTGGTTATTAATGCTTCTCAGCAACAATTCACCGATAGAACTCACCCCCTCAGTCTCATGTCTGGGATGGGTGAAAACTGGTGGAGCGATGGCTCTGGACAGCAGGAAATCGACATTACCAATGTGCAACTCTACCTCTCTGACTCAACAGTTATACCTTCCCCAAGTTCCACACTCGTACCGTTTTCCCCTTTCAATTCTGGTAGTTCATCGCCGTTTCCAACTCACGCTCCAACTGATACTCCAAATATCACAGCTCTACCCTCTTTTTCGCTTCCGCCCCTGCATCCTATCTCACCCCCATCCTCTGGTGCTGATATGCTCTTTGGGTTAGCAGTTATGGGTGCTATTATTTTAGTTGTTTTGATGGTCGGCCTGGTCGCTGTGTTTAGGCATAAACGTTCAGAATAGGATAGTGGTTATTCTTTGCATTGTTTGAGACTGCGAAGTTGTTCAAATGTCTGGTTTAGTATGGCATGATCCGTGATGGTTTTAACGGCGGAAACCGGTAGGCAAACTGTGACTTTGCCAAGAAAGGGATGTTTAAATCCAAACAAACGTGCTGATTCATCAGTTAAGTTAACAAACAAACTCTTTATCTGCCAGGTATCCATGTCTACGTCGGCACTGTTGATTTCGCCAAGTTCAAAATTATCTGCAGTAAATGCTTTTTTCCAAAAAAGCCGAGTTATTTCAACCATAAAAATATCCCATTATAAAAATGGGGCGCGCGGTTTATATCTGTTATTTAGAAGGTTTTTAACATCCCGTATTCATAATATGAGTGTTGTTTGTTTTGTCAGGTTTTCAACAGCAAAAAAAACTCTCACCCAAAGAAGAACAAGTTATAGTCCACAAAGGCACTGAGATGGCTTTTACCGGTAAATACTATGCATTCTGGGAAAAAGGTACCTACGTCTGCAGGAGATGCGGGGCCAAATTATACCGTTCAGAGACCAAATTTGAGGCAGGTTGTGGCTGGCCCAGCTTTGACGAAGAAATTCCTGGGGCAGTGAAGCGGTTATCTGATCCTGATGGTGTGCGGATAGAAATTGAATGCGCCAACTGTGGTGCCCATCTTGGCCACGTTTTTATCGGTGAACACTTAACAAAGAAGAATACCCGGCACTGTGTCAATTCACTATCTATGGATTTCATTTCGAATAAATCAAATGGACTCTGATTTTAAGCAGAGTTACTAAATTATGGTGTTTATTATGTCAACAAATAAAGTAAATATTGCTTCACATGTTTCAATTCTAACAGATTTAATCGATTATCGGGTGGGTTCAGTTGTCAGCCGAACCCTAATCGATAAAAAAACAGGTACAGTGACGCTGTTTGCTTTTGATGAAGGGCAAGGCTTAAGCGAGCATACCGCACCCTATGACGCATTGGTTTATGTTTTAGAAGGTACAGTTGATATCACCATCGCAGGCAAGCCTGTCGCGCTCAAGGGCGGAGAATTGACCCTAATGCCCGCCAATCAACCTCACGCGTTAGCGGCAAAAACACGTTTCAAAATGTTGCTAACAATGATAAAGTCCTAATATTTGTCTTATATTTGGAAGCTGATAGCCGCTATAAAAAATACGTGCGGGTTTTTCTGCAGATATTTATTATCCTGATACCTATACAGAAACCTATGGAGTGGTTTGGTGTGCTTTTAGCACCAAGTCTGCGAAATCAAGGGTCACTCAGTTCATGGGTTCCCCAAAAATTAACAAAACAATAATCCGTGTGTTTCTTTTTGGGTGGTCCCGGTGGGCACTCCGCTGGATAACCTAGTATAATGAATGCATGTGGCTCAACTGATTTGGGGATTTTTAGTATTTCCTGTACAAGTCCTTTGCAGAATGCGGGTGCACAGTACCAGCAAGCGCCCAAACCAGATGCGTGTGCCGCCAAAAGCAGGTTTTGGATGCCTGCACCTAAACTCTCCACCGCCAAATCTCGTTCAATCCTCTGCCGTGGCTCGTCGGGGAATTTTCTTAGCCCGTCCATCGTTAAATTCGCCAAAATCAGTACCGGTGCATTTGCGAACCGCTCTACTCGGTCACTGCGCGTTTTAGCATCGACCGTTTGGTTACCCTTTGCTAAATCTGTTGCCCATGCCTCTGCCATCTGCTCAGCCAAATCCCATTTAACCTTTGTGTCCTCTAAAATGATGAAGCGCCATGGCTGGCTGTTGTGTGCAGAAGGCGCACAAGTCGCCGCTTCCAAAACTTCCCGCACTGTCTCTTTGGGAACTGGTTTGGGTTGGTATCTGCGGATGCTTCGGCGTTGTCTAATCACGTCATATATGTCTGCTATGGGCATAACGCATAACTATACGCTATATATCAGTTGGATTAATATTAATTCAGAGGTAACAAGATGGAAAAGAGTTCAAAAATAACTTATGCAATTGGAATTTAACGGAGCAGAAAATGTGGATGTAAAAATTAGCTGGCGTTAACACGAGTGAGAGAAAAAGGATATTTTAGTGGGTTGCTCACGTATCATTTATTTTTTCAGACCTCTCGGGCCTGAAATTCTCGAGCAAATAATTCGCAGAAGGTACGGCTGAGGTTTGGCGATATTTTTTATTTTTAATAAAACTCGCCAGTTTTCCTCTCTTTAAGAAGAAAAAGGTTGTATTATAATTATATATAAAAATAATGCGGTACATTACCTTTTGTGTTTATTGTTGGTCGGGTTCCAATATAACTTTAAGCGAGTTGCCGGCTTCAGCCATCAGTCGGAAACCTTCTTGTGCTTCAGTGAGTGGAAGCCGATGGGTTATCATTTCTTTGACGTTGAGTTTGCCTGTTGCTAAAATCCGCAGGGCGTCTTCGATGTCGATGGGGGAGGCGCCATAGCTTGTACGCATGGTGATTTCATTGCGCCAGAACTGGTTGATAGGCACCTGTAGCTTAACGGTTGGGTCAGGTACTGCAAAGAAGAGGATTGTGCCCCCGTTTTCCACACAGTCCATCGAGGATATAGCTGCTGAGGCTGCGCCTGTGCAGACGATAACTTGATCAGCTAAATGTCCCGTTAACTCCCGCAGTTTCTCTGCTAGACTGGCCTTGGCATCGAGAGTATGTTGTGCGCCGAATTTCTTGGCTAATTCGAGCCGGTATGGGTTGATGTCGGCGACGATGAGGTTCTTAACACCCTTGTATTTGGCAAGCTGGATGTGGAGAATGCCGCTGATGCCGCTACCGATGATGAGCACGGTATCGTCGTTTTTAAGCCCTGCTAATCTCTGTCCACGGGATACGCAGGCTAATGGTTCAATAAATGTGCCTTCCTCAAAACTCATGGTGTCAGGTAATCTATAGATGCCGTGTTGTACATTAATTTTGGGAACAAGTACATACTGGGCGAATCCTCCAGGATAATAGTTGGTTGTATGAAGCGTGTGACAGGCGGTGTGGTTACCTCTTTGGCAGTGCCGGCACTCAAAGCAGGGAACATGGTGGGAAATAAAAACGCGTTCTCCTTGCCAGCCCTCAACTTTGTTTCCAGCTTGGGTGATGATGCCTGTGACTTCATGTCCCAGCACACGTGGCGCCTTGGGGATGCGGTACCATTCGATGACATCACTACCACAGATGCCGCTCGCCATCACTTTAAGCAGAACTTCTTCTTCGCCGACTTTGGGAGTTGGAATTTCTTGCACCCGCACGTCATGGTTATTGTAGTAGAAGGCAGCTAACATAAGATCACCAAAAGAAAAAGGGCTTTATTAGTCTCTGCCAGCTTTGATTTGATTGTAGAGGTCGTCGGCTTCCTGTGCTGTGTAGCCGTCGTGGATTATGGCGCGGATTGCTCTAATTGATGCGACGGGATGCTCAGTCTGCCAGATGTTGCGTCCCAAGTTGACGCCTGATGCACCTTTTTGCATGCCGTCGTAGACGAAGTCAAAGACTTCCCGCTGAGTTTCGGTTTTAGGTCCACCCGCGATGACAACAGGTACTGGACATCCGTTAATGACTTTTTCAAAGTTTTCTTTACAGTAATAGGTTTTGACGACACGAGCGCCGATTTCTGCAGCGATTCTGGCTGAGAGGGATAGATAGCGGGCTTCCCGTTTTTCAAGTTCCTTGCCCACAGCGCAGACTGCCATGACAGGGATACCGTAGTCTTCGCATTCGTTGACGAGTTTGGCGAGGTTTGTTAGACTTTTGTTCTCATATTTACTGCCGACAAAAACAGACATTGATACTGCGGAGGCGTTGAGCCGTAGAATTTCCCTGATGGATGTGACTAAGGATTCGTTGGCTAAATCTTCTCCAACGACTGAAACGGCACCGGAAACCCGCATAATAATTGGTTTCTCAATGGCTGGGTCAATACAGTTTCGTAACACACCGCGGGTGAGCATCAGTGCTTCGGCATACTGGTAAATCGGTTTGATTGTCTCCGCGGGTTTCTCAAGGCAATGCGTTGGACCTTGGAAGTAACCGTGGTCAATGGGTAAAAACAAGGTTTTTCCGTCTTTTTGAAAGAGCTTGCTTAATCGGTTTTTCATTCCCCACTCCATAATGATTTCTCCAAAAAAACAGTTGGTTTAAGAATTAAATAACTTTATGCTAAGCAAACTGGTATTGCCTTGCCGGGAATGAACTCACATGTAATCTGTTAAGTGAAACCTCGAGCTATTATGCACTTAATTTGGGTTGTTTTAGATCGATTTGGTGCTACTTGGCATCTTTTCGGTTTTTTATAGATTATTTTTAGGAAGGTTTTAGAATCAAGTAGCCCTTTTCTATAAGCCAATGATGGAACTGCCATGTCGTGTAGAGGCAGGCGTGGCTACATTTTTTACGTATCTGTTCGTATGCCGCTGAGCCCTCAATCTGTCTGTTTAGTTCCAGCTGTACTGCGCATTGGATATCTTTACAGAATTCCCGGCGTTTATACTCCACATAACCTTCAGGAGTCATAGTTATCAACCGCTAATTTCAGCCCAAACTAATAAGCATTCACCTATTCTTAATCAATTCGAAAAACAAAAAGTAAAAAGGAAATTTTAAATGTTTTTTATTTTTTTAAATTCATTAAATTACTCAATAACTTGATGTATTGTTAACTTATTTTCATTTGTCTTTATCCGCTTTAAATAACAGTTTTTGTGGGAAATTAGTCATTCATTGGGAAATTAGTACATTCGCTTACGAATAGAGTTAAAAACCTTAACAGCTCATGCCTTTCAGGGGAAAGCTTTGGACAAGAAACGAGTGTTACTCTTCTGTGCAGGTCTCGGTTTAATCGCCATAGTTATGGGTTGTTTTGTTGCGCAGATTTGTCAGCAACAAAGCCTCCGCTATACCCCGGGCCCAAACTGCTATGTTTCAGCTTCAAATATGGCCCACTACAATACTCTAACAATCAACCAGTATACCCTAATGGCGTTTCCTCCTTCCCTTACAGTTCAAACTCCCCCCGTAAACCAAGACGTTCTCGCCAATTCAACCCGGAGCCAAATCTTTGCCTACATCAACCAGAAACCCGGTGTCCAATTTCGTGCAATCACTTCTGCTCTTTGTTTGCCCGTGGGCTTAGCAGAGTACCATCTGGGGGTGCTGGTGCGATCGGGGCTGGTTTCGTTTATACGGGATGGACGGTATAAGCGGTTTTTTGTTTCAAAGCGGTTCAGTAATCGTGATATGATGCTGATTTGTCTGTTGCGCCGCAGAACGCCTAAGAAAATTTTTGAAACGCTCCTATCTAAGCGGCGTTTGTCTCATGGCAGATTGGCGAAGGAAGTTGCGATTACCTCTCAGGCGTTGACGTGGCAGATGAAAACGCTCAAAAACTCCCAGTTTATTTTGTATGTTAACGAGGACTTGCGGATAATTTATTCAATCGATGAGTCCGCGGTGCAGCTGTTGAAGAAATATATGGCTGTTGTGGAACAGCATCCTTTTTAATCCCTGTCTCTTTTTATTTACTGATTTATGTCTAAACTCTATCTTTTAGGCGGAGAAAACGTCTACAAGCGAAGCGCAAAGCAGGTTAACTTGGAAGCCTTCGAAGGCGCCGCTCAACCGCTTAACGTTTTAGTACTGCCTTGGGCAAGCGCATCTTTTGACAATCGGTTCCAAAAACGGAAAACCCTAACCGATTATTTCAGAAGTCTCGGTGCCAGCTCCGTGAATTATGCAGAGTATGGACGGCTAGAGGCTGTAGCGGAGCAGATGGCGACAGCGGGGCTGATTTATTTGACAGGCGGGCAACCAAGCATCCTCATCGAACGTCTCAAAATCATGGGAGTAAACCAACTGCTCGCGGGTTATAACGGCGTGATGGTTGGGCGCAGTGCAGGGGCTTTGGCGCTTTGCAAAAAATGCGTAACCACCTGCAGAAGCAACTCGAAAGCTCGAATCGTCAACGGTTTAGGCTTAGTAAACATCACCCTAAAAGTACACTATACACCTCAAAAAGATGAGACGCTAAAGAAGCTATCCCTAAACGAGGAGATTTTTGCTGTTCCTGAAGGATCAGCACTGGTTTATGAGAATGGAACTCTCTATGTAATGGGTAATGCCTATCTTTTTAGTAATGGTAGACGCCAGCCCTTCACCAAACTGGAATATGAAAATATATGGGACAAAACTTGATCTTACGATTCTAAACGTCAATATAACGTGAGCCGTATTGAATGCTACCATACCTTTTTTAATGGGCGTCAACACAGGAGTTAGTTGATTGTAATGCGTAAATTCGCCTGGGTAGCAATCATTTTAGTAATACTTGTAACTGTATCCGCTGTGGGCGTTTTAGGAGAAATTTCGTCTGGTGTAAAAACAGGTGACTGGATAACCTATCAAGTTAGTGTGTCGGGGTATCCACCGGCTGATCATGACCTAAAATTTGCAACTATGGACATCCTCGAGGTGGAAGGGGTCATCATACACCTAAGTGTCACATCAGAATTTGCCAACAGCACCACCTTCACTGAACAGATAACTCTCAATCTCGATGAGGGCATCTTAGGAGATGCCTTCTTTATTCCCTCCAATCTCAATACAGGTGACCAATTCTACGATGTTTTACAAGGCAACCTAACCATAACGGGCAAACAGACGCGGTTGATTGCAGGTGCCGAACGACCGGTTGTTTTGCACTCAGCAGGCGCAACCCGCTATATTTGGGACCGCGAGACAGGTGCCCTTGTCTACGCAAGATCGACTGGACAAAACTTCACCATAGAAACCAGCATAGACAAAACCAATATGTGGCGGCCTGATATCTTGAATTTTAAACCCTCCATATTCTATCCAGTAATAGTTGCTGTTGTTGCCCTAATCACTATATTGAGTGCTATCTCAGCTATCTGGATAAAACAGAAAAAACAGAGGCCGCTGTTGCTTACGCTTGAAGCCACAGGGGCCGTCTTCACCGCGGTTTTCTTAGTTGCCTATTTGGGTGGCATGCTTATGACGCCCTCCACCACCGTGTTGCACTCCGAACTTCCCGTCCGCATAACCCTGTTTATTGTCGGCGCAGCATTGCTGGTTCTAATTCTGGCAAGCGCCATTTTGATTTTGCGGGAAAAAACCCTCAAATCCTTCTCTGCATTAAAAGCCGGCTTGCTTATCGTTGCCCTTGCTTATTTTCTCTTTAATCTCCACTCCCTTTTTACATTGGATTGGATAGGAGAATGGGAGCGCGCGATCTTCGGCGGTGGGTCTCTCTCCACAGTCATACTCATCCAAGACATCAGTAGTTTTGTAGGCATAATTGCTCGATTCATAGCCGGCATAATCGCCCTAGTCGCCGTCGTGTTCTATCTTCACAGAGGCCTACTCTCAACCCCAAGACTCTATAAGGTTCTGCGGTGGATTTTAGTGCTAGAAGCAATCTATTGGCTTGCCCTTATACCGACAGCCATCACCTTAGCCTATCTTGCAATGATTTTCTATAGGTTACCTATGGACTTGCTCAGCAATCTCGCGTGGACCACCCTCCCACTCTTTGTGGAATCTATGGTGTTGCCCTTTGCCCTGCTTGTCTTAGCTAAAAAAATAGGCTACCAAAAACCCCCTGCCAGTGCTATTAAATGGGCCTGGATATCAGGTGTGTTTTTAATAGTGGTCTTTTGGTTAACCAACATGGGTTCGTGGATGCTTACCGTTGGCACTAAAGGCACCAGCTACCTCATCCATTACCCCCAGAACCTGTTTAGTTTCATCATAACCGTGGGCGGCCTTATTGCTTTAGCCCTCTATACTGCCTATTTTGCAAAGAAAAAGGGCCTCACCCAAACATGGCAGTCTCTTAATCTGCGGGGAATTGGGGCTATCATCACTTTGCTGGGTCTCTACTTCCTCTGGAATTATCTCAACTGGATATTCTTTGGTGGTAGCTATATCTGGAGCAATTGGTATGCATGGTCTCTTGGGCACAATTTGGATTTGTGGATGCTGACATTGCCTCTAGTTGGTATACCCCTGATGCTTTATCACCCAAGCAGTGAAAGAGTTGGTGCCTAACTAAAGATGTACTTTAGCCTATAAAACCCGTTTACCCTTGAAACTCTTATATACACCTGTTGATAATTTCTCTCTTGAGTGTCATGGCTGAAGTTTGTTCAACATGCGGATTACCTAAAGACCTGTGTGTTTGCGGTGAAATAGAGAAAGAACAGCAGCGAATTCGCATACGTCTTGAAACCCGAAAATTCGGCAAAGCAACCACGATTATCGACGGGATGGATGACAAGAACCAGAACCTCCAAGCTGTTGCCCAGAAACTTAAAACTTATTGTGCCTGCGGAGGAACCCACAAAAACGGGCAAATCATGTTGCAAGGTGACCATCGTGATCGTGTCAAAGAATTCCTGATTAAAATCGGGTATCCACAGGAAAATATCGAGTTACAGTAACCGCAAGCAGTTAACATGGTGCAACTCGGATGAAGAAAGTGGATAGCATACGCGATTTCTTCAAAAATACAAAACACAGAAAACCCACCCTGATTTTTTGTCCCCGATGTTGTAGTCCAAAAATCCAGTTATCCCATAGCTTAGATGTCTGGTTGACTCCTAAACAGTACTACTGCGAAAACTGTGGATACCTCGGTACCGTGGTTATGGAACTAGAAGAAGACCCTGAGATAAATCAAGATAAAGAAAAAGAAGAAAATGCGCTTGATTCAGATAAGCGCTCTTAATCGGGTAATTCGAGATTCAGTTGTTTTTTAAGTGTTTTGTAGCGGTTTCGCACAGTAACCTCGGTTACTCCGGCGGCTTCAGCGATGTCTTTTTGGGTTTTCTTCTCGTTGTTTTGGAGACATGCAATGTAGAGAGCTGCTGCAGCTAATCCCATAGGGTCTTTTCCTGCGGCGGCACGTTTGCGTCTGGCTTCCCGAAGGATGTTGATTGCAGCACCTTGGGTTTTGCCTGATATGCCGGTTTTTTCAGCGATTTTAGACACGTAAGTTAGGGGATCTGCAATTGGCATGTGGACTTCGAGTTCACGGAGCAACAACCTGTAACATCGGGCAACGTCTTTTTTGTCAACTAGACTTGCTTCAGCGATTTCGCGTAGTGTTCTTGGTGTTCCGCTTCCGCGGCATGCGGCATATAATGCGGCGGCAGCGATGGCCGCGATGGATCGTCCTCGAACTAGACCTTTGTCGAGGGCTTTGCGGTAGACAACGGCGGCTTTTTCTTTGATCGGTGGTGGAATGTAGACTTTGTCTGAGAGGCGGTCAAGTTCTGCCATGGCTTGTGCGAGGTTGCGGTCGATGGATGAGTGCACTCGGCTTCGAATCTGCCATTTTCTGAGGCGCCACATTTGGAGCCTTGTTGATAGGGGCAGTTTTCTGCCAAACGCATCGCGGTCCACTTGACTGATGGCTGTGGATAAGCCTTTGTCGTGGACGGAGTAAGAGGTGGGTACACCGACGCGGCTTCTGGAAGCTTTTTCTTCCTGCGTGAACGCTCGCCACTCTGGCCCTTTGTCCATCATCTGTTCGTAGAGGACAAGGCCGCAGTCGCCGCAAACGGTTTCTCCTGTGTCATAATCGTGAACCAGGTTTGCGCCGCCACACTCTGGGCATTTTTCTGCCTGTCGTTGGGTTGTTTTCGGTGTTTCTTTTTTTATGCTCACTTCTTATACCTCATTTGGGTATGCGTAGAACCGTCACCATAAGGCCAATTTGGCTAGAAATAGTACATTCGGCCCGCGCAAACTAAGCAAATGAACTGACTTCATATTTAAGCTTTGTGGTTTATTAAACCTGTTGCACACGTTTCCATCGAAATACCTTGAACCGCAGTAACCAACCCATGTATAATGATGTAAAAAAATGTAAAACTGCCAGCAAAACAGCGCTTAAATCTACGTAACACCCCCTTTTATTCTACCCGTTTTCAACCAACATCCCTGCACCCGCACGATCCCAATCCGTAACCAGCCGCCCAAAACAAAGAGAACCACAAATTTCAATACGCTTATTAAGAAAAAAGTTGCCCTTTAACCTCTAACAATAAATAACGCCGCACATAATCTGAAACAGTGCAGCCCGTTGGTGTAGTGGTCAAGCATTTCGGGCTTTGGACCCGACGACGAGAGTTCGAATCTCTCACGGGCTACCAACAAATGTTCTATCAACTTAATCAAGAAACAACAAGCAAAGAGACCCAATATTGTAGCAAAACAAACAGATACACTAAAACAGGGCACCGCCAATTTTTTAGTTCAAACTACTCGTTGCTATAGTGCCATAATATTTGATCTGCACCAATTGTCCCTTGCGGCTATTAATAAACAAAACTTGGTTGAACTCTAACGCTTTTTTTATAGGATAAAGTGATATAAGACAAAACCCGATAATCAAAGCACTGAGGCAACAGCATGGACCACATAAAACCTACAATGGCCGCCATGAACATAGGCAGATTTCTTCCCAACAATCACTACAACCTGTTTAACGGAAGTGAAATACCTGATTACCCCATCAACATCAAATGCCGCTTTACCTTTAAAGAGGCATATGTCAGCAAAGTTGCCACCCAATTCTACAAAAATACCCAATGGTACAGCGACTTAGAGCAGACCAAAAAGGTTGCGAAAACCAAACGCGCACAAACCAGTGCATCTCTGTACCCTTCACAACCACCCAAACCTACCTTCAACCTTAAAACAAAAAGTCATCAAATGTATATAGAGACAGCTAACGAGATGACAAACAAAACCCTCTTTAGCTCACCCAAGCTTACCGGTGCTATTGAGACCTCCAAAGATCATATGGGTGAAAAAGCATGAATATGCAAGATAAAATCAATCAGGCCCTTATGGATTACGACCCACAAAAAATCCACATCGGCGTCTTGGGCAGTCACTCGGCGCTGGAGATCGCTTCAGGCGCAAAACAGGAAGGTTTTGAAACCGTAGTCATCTGCCAGACTGGACGAGAGAAAACCTACGCCCGCTACTACCGCAATATCTTTGATAAATTCATTTTTCTTGACAAATTCCAAGACATAACCAAACCTGAAACCATCGAGCAACTCCACAACCTAAACACAGTGTTTGTTCCCAACCGCTCTTTTAGCGTATATGCAGGCTACGACGCGATAGAAACAAAATTCGCTGTTCCGCTGATGGGCAACCGCTACCTCCTCAAAACTGAGGAACGCACCGCCCCCAAAAATCAACTCTGGCTCTTAAAAGAAGCCGGCATACAAATCCCAAAAGCCTTCAAATCGCCAAAAGAAATCGATCGTCCAACCATCATTAAAGTCCCCGAAAAAAACAGAATCATCGAACGGGCATTTTTCTATGCATCCAGCCCCGAAGAGTACGAACGAGAAGCCGAAAAACGCATCAAAGCCGGTATCATCACCCGTGAAGCCCTAGACGAATCAATCATCGAAGAGTATGTACTGGGCGCGAAATTCAATGCCAACTATTTCTACTCACCACTAAACGATGACATTGACCTTTTAGGCTTTGACCGACGCATCCAAACCGACCTCGACGGAATCCTTGACTTGCCTGCAAGAGAACAGCTTGAGCTCAATATTGCCGCGCAAAACATCGAAATAGGCCACTTAGGCGTCACCATGCGGGAAAGCCAGCTGGAGAAAATTTTTGAAGCCGCCGAGCGTTGGGTGCAGGTCTGTCATAAGGAGTTTCCCCCTGGTATGATAGGTTTATTTGCTCTGCAGGGAGCAGTCACCAAAGACCTTCAGTTCCGTGTGTTTGACGTGAGTCCCCGCGTTCCCGGGTGTCCCTGTGTGGAACCTACTTCGCCATATATGAAGTACAAGTACGGTGTGGAAGTTGGTCCTGGTAAACGTGTGGCGATGGAGATTAAGCGTGCGATAAGAAAACGTAGACTTCTAGAAGTGGTAACTTAGCATGATTGACAGTTTAGTCGTTGGAAAAATTATAGAAAATTACGATCAGACAAAACTTGCCATTGGTACTTTGGGTTCCCATAGTTCGCTAAATATTTTCAAGGGCGCCAAAGAAGAGGGCTTACGTACGGTGTGTATCTGCAAAGAAAAAGATGCCATCATCTATCAAAAGTATCCTCTTGTCGATGAGTTAATCATAGTAAAAGACTTCACTGAGTTGCTTAACCCACATTTACAGGAGCGTCTTCGAAAGCTCAATGTGGTTCTGATTCCGCATGGCTCCTTCACGGCATATCTTAGCACCGAGCAGTTAACTGACAACTTGGCGGTGCCTCTGATGGGCAATCGTTGTTTGCTTCACTGGGAAGCTAATCGTAAAAGCCAAGAAGACTGGCTTCGGCAGGCGGGGTTGAGGCTTCCAGCAACCTTCCAGTCACCTGATGATATTGATAAACTTGTCATTGCCAAACTGCAGGGTGCCAAGGGTGGACGGGGCTACTTCCTTGCCAACTCGCCTGTGGGGTTCTATAAAAAAGCCGACGAAATGATAAAACGAGGGTTGTTGACCAAAGAAGACATCGCCCATGTACACCTCCAAGAGTACGTTTTGGGTGTCAACGTATATCCAAGCTACTTCAGCAGTGTCCTAAATAATGACGTCGAACTGTTGGCTATGGATCGTCGCTACGAATCCGCTGTTGACAGCATTGGCAAAATCCCCGCTCAAGAACAGCTCGAAATCGACATTGCCCCAACCTACACTGTGGTTGGAAACTTTCCCATAGTGCTCCGAGAATCTTTGTTGCCTGAAATGTTGCGGATGGGCGAGAGTGTCCACAGAAAAGCCGCTGAACTCGCACCACCCGGCATCATAGGGCCCTTCTGCCTCGAAACAGTCATAACCGACGACCTCAAAATCTACACGTTTGAAATCAGCGCCCGTATCGTAGCTGGAACAAACGTCGGAATCGGGACCTCACCCTACGCTTATCTGCGCTACGGCGAAAACATGTACATGGGCAGACGCATAGCCTTAGAACTCAAAGAAGCAATAAAACAAAAACGACTACATGAAATAGTGGCTTAAGCCTAATCAGACCTTGATTTCCGCCGCTATTTTACCCCTTTCACCCTGATGTACCCATTTCAAGCGCCCTCTCATAAACCCTTTTTGAATCTTTAACTATTTAGCACTATACCCTCTAGCAAGACACTGTTTAAGTAAGTCTTCAAAGTTTTGACGATTCCTGTTTTTCCTATAATTCCTCAGTATCTCAACTAATTCTATCCTGTTCTGCTCGCCGATGATATCTGCAACTGCTTTGCAGACTTCGCTGTTGCCTTGAAAAAGAAACTGACAAACCGACGTAACATTTGATGCATTGCGCTGGGTACTTGCAGTTTCAAAGTCCACGATAAAGGGCGTATCCGACTTGTCAACGAGGAGATGCTTTGGGGCCTTGCTAAGTTCACCATGGTCTAAACCGATTTCATCGAGGCGCCAACACTGCTCCAAAATGTCCGCTAAAACTATCTGCACAGCCGCTTTGTCCCTATGAGTCGCCAGCCACTCCTCTAGCAGATCACCCTCTATGAGTTGCATCAAAAGAAAATGCTTCGTTACCGCCACAAACCGCGGACCTACACCGACCCTGTTGGCCTTCACAAGTAGCTCTGCTTCACGTTCCAGACTCTCCCGCTCTGAGTCTACTCTTTGCATCTTTAACGCCAGCCGCACGCCCCGCACATGAGCCGCCACAACAATACCAACATAGCCCTTACCCAAAACAGACAGTGTAAAAGCTGAGGATTTACCCGAGAATTCTACGGCTTCCACTTCTAATCTCCTCAACTCTTCTATGCGAGGCTGCATTTCGTCAGGAGTTGCTCGCGGATAACACACAACTGAAGCGAACGGTTCCTCCCCAAGCTGGATTATAGGGATTATAGCTGATCTTGGCATGTATCTTTCAAATCAGCGACACAAGCAAAAAGCCTTCCGTATAACCCTGGTGTGTGAGAAGGGAAACCAAGCACATAGATTGCCCCTATCTTCCTTTTTAGGGCGGTTGTGGAGCAAAGAGCTGTTAATGTCCTTAATTGCGGTTTTGTGTAGGGAATGGTCTTTATGCAAATGGGTGTTGTGGTTTGATTACAATTCACAATATGTGGCAAATCTGTTACCTAAGTATATAGAACCCACAAACGCTAAATTTAGAACTCACCGAAAATACTTTTATCGCAAAGCTACTTGGCCCTCACGCTTATTTAACACCTACAAAAATATACTCAAACAAAGTGACCGATCATTTTCTAATAGAACAGTATGAAACAATGGGAAAAGTTAAAAGTAAACCTAGTTTATCACACCTACATGCAGCAAACAAGTAATCAGTTGCAAAAACCCGTTTTAAATATTTTTAGCAGTTTAAATCCTCAACAAATCGAAGCGGTAAACGAGATTGATCGACCTCTTCTGATAATAGCGGGTGCGGGTTCAGGAAAAACCTTAACCGTGGCAAGTAAAATTGCCCATTTGATTGAAAAAGGCGTGAAGCCAGAGAACATACTGGCCTTAGCCTTCAACCAAAAAGCCGCAGAAGAACTAAAGGTAAGAGTAACTGGAATACTGAATAAATCAGAGGATCTAAATATATCCACTTTTCATTCTTTCTGCAACCAAGTCATACAAGACAATATACTCAGCACTAAACTAAACGCCAACTTTAGAGTCATCACCGATACCGCGCAACTAGTTTATTTAGTAAAAAACATTAACAGTTTTGGGATCAACCACCTGGAATTCAACCATGAGCCCTACACGCTAGCTGAAGAAATGAAAAAATTCATATCCCGATGCAAGGACGAATTTGTAACTCCTGAGGATTTACAACTATACATAGAAAAACATGAAAAGGTCCCCTTGGATGAAGAAGCTCAAGAGGACATAAACAACTTAAAAGACATTTTAAAAATTTACCGGGCCTATGAAGCCTACAAACTCCAAAATAATATGCTAGACTTCGGAGATTTGCTCTGTATAGTATACAACCTGCTAAAGAATAAGCCATTAATTCTGCGTAGCTATCAAGAGAAATTTAAATTTGTAATCGTTGATGAATTCCAAGACACCAATTACATACAACTGCAGATAATCAATTTGATTGCAAAACAACATGGCCACATTACGGTTGTTGGAGACGACGACCAAAGTATCTACAGGTTCCGAGGTGCACACCTCACAAATATAGCTGAATTCAAAAAAATGTTCCCTAACTTTATCGAAAAAGCAATAGAGCACAACTATCGCAGCACCAAAAAAATTGTAGCAGTAGCCAACGCTTTAATAGAAAACAGCCCCGAAAGAACAATAAAAAAGCTATTTACCAACAACCCTGAAGGCGATAAAATAGCCGTTGTTGAACTCCCAAACGACACCTCACAAGCAAACTATATTCTTGAAGTGGCAAAAGACCTCTTGAAAAAGTATCCACCCCAAGATATAGCAATACTCTGTAGGCGAAGATCAACCGCTGAACCGATAATTAAAGCCTTTAGAAAGCAAGGTTTACCCTTTAACTTCATTGGAGCAACAGGCTTCTTCCAAGAACCAATAATAAAAGATATCACAGCTTTCCTAAAGGTAATTAATAACCCCTTAGAAAATAACGTTGAAATCGTTAGAATCCTAAACAGGCGTAACTACGATATAAAACAGGTTGATATATGCAAATTCAATGCATATGCCGACCAAAACGGGCTCTCCCTATATGAGACCTTTGACCACTTAAACAAGATAGGTGTGGACAAGCTCAAGTTCTCATTAGTCAAACAAACCCTAGCAGACATAATGAGCACTAAAAAAAGACTGCGCACCCTCGATCTTGTACATGCTGTTCTTTTTGAGCGGGAGTTCTACAAATATGAGTTGGCACTCAAAAACAACCGTAATATGCAGTTGCTAAACCAATTCTACGGATTTGTTGAGGAGTTTAACAGAATATACCCCGATAACGACCTAGAAAATTTCACAGATTACCTATCTGTGGCATCAAATTTTGAAATTGAAGAAAAAGACGATAGCGTGCAGGCGGTAGTAATATCAACAATTCATGGCGTAAAAGGCATGCAATACCCCGTTGTCATTATCCCCGACGTCAATGAACGCAGAGTTCCAACAACCTATCAAAGAGACAAATTTGCAATACCATACGAACTCCTAAAGGGAATCCCCTCTGAGTATGATGATAACGAGTTGCATATCCAAGAAGAACGCAGGCTATTCTATGTAGCCATAAGCCGAGCCAAAGAAAAACTAATTATAACTTATGCCAGACGCTTTGGCGAAAATAAAACAGACTCTAAACCCTCAAGATTCCTCCAAGAAATCACCTATCAACAAAATGAAGATATACTCTTCCAACAGACAGACTCTCAAGAAGTGTCAATTGAATTAACAACCACCGAGAATCAAACCAAAACAAAATTATTGCAACAAATAATGGCAAACTTGTCAATCGGCCGATTTAATGAAGCCATAGAAAATGTGCTTCTCTTCGCTAAATCAACTGATAAAAACATAGACATACAGACTGAAATAATCAATAAAATTAATGAACCCGACTACTCTGCACTCGAACATATCAACGAGAAACCGATAACTGTACCATCGAACCACGTTTTTAGCGTATCTCAATTCATTGGTTACAAAAAATGTCCTAGACTGTACCAATTCCGTCATGTAATGAAAATTCCTGAAAAACCTAAGTACTACTTTGATTTCGGTTCAACACTTCACAATATTGCGGAGCGGTTGACAAGAATGCAAAAGGAAAGACAGCCCATCGATGAGACTATTGCAGGTAAACTACTGGCCAAGTTTTGGGATCCTAAGGGTTACAAGACTGCTATTGATGAGAAGAGAGATTTTGCTGAAGCGAAAGAAATTTTGAAGGTTTTTCTTGACGAACAAAGTAAAAATAAAACTGAAATTTTGGATATCGAGCGCTGGTTTGAGACTGCTGTAGGTGATGTGCGCATTAGAGGGCGAATTGATCGTATTGATAAAGATGGTGCAGGTTTTACTGTTATAGACTATAAAACAAGTAAGAAAGCACCCTCATTAAATGAACTCAAAAAAGACATGCAACTACTGGTTTATGCCCTTGCAGTTAGGGATATGTATGGCAGTGCAAGTGAGCTGAAAGTTGGCGACTGGTTTTTGCGGTCTAATGAGAAGGTATTTTTTGTCCCCGAAAAACAAGCGATTGAGGCTGTACAAACCGAAATACAAGAGATGTCTAAGAAAATTAATTCAGCTGAATTTGACCCCAAAAAAGGCACATGGGAATGTGACTATTGTGACTACAAATGCTTATGCGACTAATGCAAAAACTGTGCATTGTTAAGGAAATAAACGCCTGAATAGCTTTCGGCCTTTCGTAGAAGTGCTGGGATATGAAAAAACAAAATTACTGTGAAAGAAAAAGAGCGCCTAAACATAGCGTGTTTGGGTTTCTTCCATAATAATAAGTGGTTTTGGTGTTATTGGTTGTTTAGTTTTTGTATAATGCATTCTCATGGGAGGATCTGTTTTGTCTTTGCTTAATCTTTATCTATCCGGCAACGGCATTAAAAATTTAGCACTGTGTGCTATAAGTTAGGTAGACATCATCGTTATGACTGAGTCATCAATGTCCAATCAGGGCAAAGAGCGGCCCATTAAAGCTTCTGAAATAGACCCAACATTCAAGTATGAGCTCCAAAAAATTCATGGTGCAGAAAATTTTCTCCAGTGCTTTCAATGCGGTACCTGCACCTCTGATTGTCCCGTTGCCCGATTTAGTGATAGCTATCGTCCTCGTACGCTTATCCACATGGCGCAGCTTGGGCTAAAAGATCGGGTATTAAACAGTGATACGCTTTGGTTATGTGCTGCCTGTTTTACATGTACTGATCGCTGTCCGCAGGATGTGGAAGTCGCTAACGTTATCCGTGTGTTTTGTAATCTCGCTGTCGAGAAGGGCTGTGTTCCGCAGGTGTTTCGTGACCAAGCCCAGAGCCTTGTTGAGACCGGTTACGCATACAAAATTCCCGAGTTGAGGCTTAAGAAGCGGGAAAGCCAAGGTCTGCCGCCTCTGCCCAAAGGCAACACTGACGCTGTAAAAAAAATACTCAAAGACGTAAAGTTTTTTAAACGTATCCAGCAACAGCAGAAACCCCAAGGAGAAACCCCAAATGTATAGCCGCAAATGGCTGTTTTTCTTGGGCTGTGCAGTTCCCTACCGCGTTTCCTCCTATGAAATCAGCGCCCGCAAAGTCCTTGCAAAGCTGTGCGTGGAACTGGTGGAGCTACCTGAATTCAACTGTTGCGGTTTGCCCTTCGACCCTGTCAGCCACGAAACCATGCTAATTTTGGCGGCGAAAAATCTGGCGCTGGCAGAACAACAGAACTTAAACATCCTCACCTTATGTCCCGGATGCGCCGGCACCCTCAAGAAAGTCAACAAGACCCTAAAAGAAGACCCAGCGCAAAAAGACGAAATTAACGGCTATCTCAAAGAGGCCGGCTTAGAATACAAAGGCACAGTCGAAACCAAACATCTGCTCCAGTTCCTCAAAGAGGACGTGGGGGTAGAAAAAATCAAAAACGCAGTCACATATCCACTCACAAACCTTAAAGTCGCTGAACACAACGGTTGCCACATTCTGCGCCCCAAAAAAATTATCGGTTTCGACGACCCCGAAGACCCAAAAACTCTCAAAATTCTCATCGAAGCCACCGGAGCCAGCTGTCTTGACTACATCGATGAAACCCAATGTTGCGGTGCACCCAGTGTCGGAGTAAACGACAAAATCGCTCTGCAACTCGCACGGGACAAGCTTAGTCACATAAAACTAGTTGGCGCCCAAGCCCTAATCACGGTTTGCCCATTTTGTCACATTATGTACGATACAAATGAGTTAAGAGTAGAGAAAACTTTTAACGAAGTCTATAATATTCCCATACTTCACTATCCTCAACTACTCGGATTAGCCATGGGATTAACCCCCCAAGAGTTAGCCTTTGGTGAACTCCGAGTAAATGCGGGGAAAATAACTCAGCAATTCGCATGCAAGGCGCGAACAGATCATGAGTAAACCTGAGCTAAAATAGTTCATTGGGTTGCAAGTTGCGGCGGTTACGAAATAACCGTCTTAGCTAACAATACCCCGCCATCTGCATGAGTATCCGAGACGCCGCCCACGGCCTAATACACAACGGCAAAGTTGATCAAAGTATCCTTCAACATGATTAAAATGGCATTGCGCTTATGACCCATGCTTTGGTTGTGTCACTCACATCGCAGTGGGACAAATGGCCTGTCAGAAGTTTTCAACGCTGATAAACGCTAGTCAGCAAACTCGGCCGCTAACTCAATATTTGAACTCTCAATTTTCTTTATCTTCTTTGTTTCATGTCCCTTAGCTTTATTGAATCCCTTACTTTTTAGGGTTAATCCTTATCTGAGTAACCTGGGTATCTACTCTTGATGTGTATGCAGCCGCGGCCTCCTAACCCCACACATAAACGCATGAAACGCGAAAAACAAACCATAGCCTACATGGTTGACCTCTACTGCAAAGCACACCACAGTACCCATGGCGAGTTGTGCTCTGAATGTCGGGAGTTTAAAGAGTATGCTTTTTTGCGGCTTGATAAGTGCCCTTTTCAGGAGAAGAAAAGCACTTGCGGTAAATGCGTTATCCAATGCTACCGCCCTGGCATGAAGCAAAAAGTCAAAGTTGTTATGCGCTATGCAGGTCCGCGTATGTTGTTGCGGCATCCTGGCTTGGCTTTACATCATGTTTGGGATGGCCATCGAGAGCCGCCGACGCTGGCAAAGAAGCCGGCTTAGCGGCAAACTTTTTCTAGCAATACCCCTCATCCATACTTGGTGTATACATTGGTTGATGACATTGCGCAGGGACTCAAAGACTGGCTTTTTGCTGTAGGTCACGTGGTCGTTGCAGGCATAGGCAATCCCATCCGCGGAGACGACTATGCCGGCTTAAAGATCGCTGAGAGTTTGCAGGGTAAAGTCTCCAGCAACGTTTGTGTGCTAGAGTGTGAAACGGTTCCTGAAAGCTTCCTTCTTGATATCGAAATTTTCCATCCCACCCACGTATTGCTTGTAGATACCGCTGTTTTAGGTGCCCAGCCTGGAGAAGCCAGATTGGTTGACTCCTCTGCTATTGCGTGGTTTTCTGCATTTTCGTCTCATGTTCTGCCGTTGAGGATTTTTTGCGAATACGTCCTAAAGATGACCGGTGCAAAAGTTGCGTTATTACTCATTGAACCCAAAAACATGGAGTTCGGAGGGAGCTTAAGCCCCGAAGTGCAAACGGCCGTCGATAAACTGACTGGGATTCTGCTGGGTTTGCTCAGATAGCGCCTTACGTTTAAACACATAATCGGTCGTCAGTAATAGTTTACCTTTGGAGTAGTTTTTTTCTTTGATTTCAAACTGGTCTTTAGTTACCCATTTGATGGTGATGTGCTCCTCTTGTTCTTGATCTTCAAAAGTGCCCCGCCAATACAGCTCAATGGTCGAGTCATCGAGCCATTTTCCTGTATGATCCTGGGGTTGCCCATCTGAACTTAACCTAAACAAATGAACTGCCTCATCTGCGGGGTCAAAAGTCCAGAGATCATTTTGGTAGTAATCTTCGTACCCTTCGATGTGGCTATCGATTTCACAGTTTATACCCGACTCGGTTCTCTCTGCAATCATTTCGCCGCATCCAGCCGCAACTTTGCCCTCCCTGGTTTTCATGGCAACCCCTATAATCCACTCGCCGATGAGTTGTCTGAGCCGCTCTTCTGCTTTAGTCGATTTCAAACTTTCCTGAGCCATACCCTTGTCCTCACCATAGTTTTTAAAAGCACGATGATAAGCCAATGTGGCTGTATTGTTGCAACAACAGAAAACTATCAACAGTTTACTAAACCTGATTTGCAGACATTAGATAACAAAAGCGATAAGCTAAAAATGGCTTTAAATTTAAACATTAATTAGCAGGTCGGCAGTTATCTGCCATTGGGATATGTATGGACAGTATGGCAATTATAATAATGGGTTCTGAGAGGGATCTCGAGTTTTCTCGCGAAATCGCCAAATACCTCAAACTTTTAGGTGTAACCTTTGAATTTCGTGTAGCATCTGCACATAAAACCCCCCTAGTGGTACTGGACATTCTCAAAGAATTTGAAAATCAAAAAGTTGTTTACGTAACCGTTGCAGGACGCTCCAACGCCCTTAGTGCCTTTATCGATGGTAACACCGCTAGCCCCGTTATAGCCGTTCCGCCCTACAGCGAAAAATACGGCGGCACAGACATCTACTCTTCGCTTCGAGTGCCCAGCGGCATCGGCTCAGTTGTCACCATCGAACCAGAAGGAGCCGCAATTGCAGTGGCAAAGATTCTTGCACTCAACGATACAGCCCTACTTGATAATGTTAAGGCTTATCAAGACAACAAAAAACAGGAACTTGAGCGGGCTAACGAGTCCGTCAAGAAACTAAAATAGCCCTTATCTTAGTTCATTTTTTATGGCTTTCAACGCGAAAGCTATGTCTTTGAGCGGGTTCATACCTGTTTTTTTGTTGTGTTCACATTTAGAGCAGTGGACACTTATCTGAGCTTCATGTTCACATACATCACATTTGCATGCGGTATTGCTTCTCAAAGTGTTGGAGTCAAGCATTACATTGAACAGCAGAAAACCCACTATTGTCCCAAGCACCACGGCAAAATTTGTGTTGACGGTTGTGAGCAAAAGTGAGACTGTTAAAAGCGTTGCCATACAAGTGAAACTTACGATTGTGCGGGTTTTTATACCGTGTTTTTTGTCGATTCTGCTCCACAGCTTATTTTCTTCTATAAAGCCGCTTCTTTTGGCAAAAGCCACATAATTCACAAGCGTCAAGACTGCGGCGGCACCTAAGCCTATACCATAATAAAGCAACACTAAGACTGTTATCTCTGAAATCATTCCCTCTCCCTTCCTCTCTAATTTAAAGACCTCAAACGATTATGACAAAACAAATCTGTCCGCACGTTTCAGGTAATTACCATCCATATCGTTATCACTTCATAAAAATATTGTGACAAGCGCCTGCATACAGCCGCTTTTGAGAAAAGAGCCGAACCCCTTGACTTTCTGACCAAAACAAACACTCAAAAAGACGGTTTATGATTCCCCTATGTTCGCCATCTGGCTAAAAAGTGCCAAGCACTGACCTGCCATAATAAAACAGGTGTTCAACCAATAATATTTTTATGTGGGACGTTGCCTAGACTTCATAATGCTGGGGTGGCCGAATGGTTCAGGCGGTAGCCTGCAGAGCTGCTCTATATGGGTTCAATTCCCATCCCCAGCTCTTTACTGTTCCGTGTAATGCTTTTCCTACTGTTCGGTTTTAAAAGTTTCAAAAACTATTAAGGACCTGGCAACAACAAAAACCAACCATGTTATCCACGACTACGAGCGAATTCTTGAAAGAAATCGCCAAAACATTAAGCCCTTGCGTAACAGCAAGGTATGGGAAACGCTAACCGGTGTAACCACACGCTCCAAAACCCTCTCCATCTCAACCGTAGACAAAGAAAAAACTGCATTACCCAACTCAATTTTCCTACCCACATCAAATCACACAAAGCTAACTCGATATCCTCATATACTTTTTTGCCCAATACACAGACAAGCCGGTGCCAATATGATCCAAAAAACCAAACCCAGTGCAAAACTCGCTGAGCATTCGATTTCGGATCTGGCTAATTCTGTGCTTAAACAAAGAGAATTTTGTAAAAAGTTGAATCCACGCAAAGGTGTACAGGGAGCGTTCAAGTTTCTGGTTCACAATATTGGGCAGATTTGTTGCTTAACGTGCCTAAATCCCAAAGTGTTAAAGACGGAAATCCATAAAATAATTTTATCACAAAGTCTACTATATATAGCAAAATGAATAGACATTGTCCTATTTCCACGCTGTAGCAAGGTCAATAATTGTGAAAAACATGGGAAACAGGACTTATTTAGACCGACACCTTGAAACACACATGCCAATGTA
>JAIRTW010000056.1 GCA_031254875.1 Candidatus Bathycorpusculum termitum | reverse complement strand
GGGTTTTGGTTTTGTTGCCTTTTTGGGTTTTGCCGTCTAGTGGAGGAGTTTTTTGATTTTTTGGTTTTCGTTTTGGTTTAGTAGTTGGTTGAATTGGGTTTGGTAGGTTTGGAGGTAGGTTGGGTCGAGCATGGCGAAGGCGTGTTGGATGGTGTCGTGTGAGGGTGCTTTTTTCATGTTTGGGAAGTATTGTTGGAGTTGGGTGTGGTATATTTCTGTGAATGCGGCGATTTCTTGGAAGTCGTGGTGTTTGCGGTCATGGCGGAGAATGTGATGCCGATTATTTCGTTTAGTGGGATTTGTTTTTTCCTTGTTGTCTTGTGTCTGCTTGGTTTATTATTGTGAGGTTTTCCAGTAGATTTCCCATAGTTTCAGTTTCCGGTATCGTGTGCAATTTATGGTGGTTTGTAGTTATAAATTTAACACAATATTGTCTAGTGAAATACTAGATTTCCAAAACTATATTAGGGTATTTTTGTTTGTTTATTCAGTCAACAGCTGAATTATTTGTTTCAAGCTATCTGCTCAATTTTCATGCGTTTGTCGTGTATCAACATAGGTCACAATCAACACTTGAGGATCATTTACCCAAACATCGCCAAAGAATTCATCAGAACCAACACAGAAAGTGCCGTTTACATAGTATGCAACTGTGTAACTTAGCCTATTGGTTATGGTGTAGTCAGGCTCCCATACAGCACACAGGTTAATGTCCTCTTCACCAAATTCGATAGTACACCCAGGGGACCAGGTTTTTTTGTCATCGTCGATCCAGTGACTGAATTTATATCCAAGAGGGGATCAACCTTGTCCGGCCAAGACCACACAGGGGTTTTCTCACCACTTAGATCAATATCAGAGGCACCAGGATCAGTAAAACGGCGGCGATCCGGTGTATCATCCCAATATTTTATGTTTACCAGCTGGGGGAAATAGTCACGCAGATTTCCTGTAATAGCTTGACCGCCATCAAATCGTTTGTTGTTGTTCATGGCAACAGCAAAGTCTTCATCGCCAGTAAGCCAAACGCCGGTAAATTTGACAAGGGTGTAGGCGATATTGTTGGTAGCTTTACTCTTTTCTACCCCATCAACTATCGTTCCCACTTTACCGTCAAGTATCGCAGCTGTACCTACTTTCCCAGCACTTTGACTCGCAACCAACAGCCATACATCGCCGGTTTGCGTTTCAGGAGGGTAATCCCACTATAGGGTGATGGGACCGTTTAAGCCATTATTTGACGAACCAGTCGCGTTAAATTCTCTTGCAGCCGTTGGGACTTTAGCTTTTAGCTCAGCCACAGATGTTGCTGCACTTACTTGGGGCATTACTGCAAAAAACCAACAGCAAGCGTCAGCACTAACAGTATAGACATCGTTTTCTTGAAATCACTTGTTTTTAGCAAATTTAATGTTCCTATCTGCTTAAATGTGCAGACAGGCAAAGAGTTGAATCCTGCACAATTTAAGAAGTGTTGAAAAATACATAATATTACAAATATAGTAATAATATGCATCATATAGGAATTATTCAGTATTTTGTCGCTATGAATATCTTAGAAACTGGTTTGTTACTAAAACAATAGTCTATAACAAAAGCCGTCAACAAACACTCACAGTTCCGATTGTCCGCCTCCACAGCATTGCCATTCGAGTCAAACCAAAATAGTTTTATCCCAAAACCTGTCTAAAGACAATTCAACCAAATAAGAAAAACCGCCTCATCAGCTTAGGTGGATCACTTATACAACTTTAAACGAGCACCCAAACACGTAAGAAATACAATCACGCACCTCCCCCCCCCCCGACGCATCCGTCCAATAGAGCAAACGTATGTTGGCCTCCGAGTAGTAGCCTGATCTCCGCTAGCTTGTATATGCCGTTTTTTGATGGCGCCTCATCAATTAATTTTTGTTTCCCAACCAATCACAAAGAAAGACAAATAACTGGAAACGTGGATTAGCATCTGTCAGATGGGATGATACGCCTGTTTCAGCCTTGGCTAGAAGTAACAACTGTGAGCAACTGCATCATTGACTGCAGTTATTGCCCACAACGTATTTTTCAAAAACGTTATCACTATTGCAAAATGTTAACGTTCAGTGATTTCAAGACCGCCCTGTCCAGTGTGCCTAAACATGTGGCTATTCATTTTTCTGGTTTTGCAGAGCCCTTCCTGAACCCGCAATGCATAGACATGATTGAATACGCCCATGCACAGAACTATAAGATTAGTTTGTTCTCAACGCTTGTTGGTCTCAAGAGTAAAGATGTAGATCGGCTTAGTCGCTGTAACCCTGAAGTGACCCTGCATCTGCCCGATAAATTGGGGAACGCAAAAATTCCACTCACCCAAGCATACAAAGACACCCTAACAGCCGCCATGAAACAGCTACATATCAGTACCTTCTATGTGATGAATGAGCAATTTATATCAAACGAGCGTGCAGGATCCTGCACTGATACCCAAGGAAGATACCAGCGCGGCTGGTTCTTTTGCGAAAAACTCTATGCACCACAGTTTGTGATGTTGCCCAACTGTGATGTGGTCTTGTGCTGTATGGATTTTGGATTAAAACACCCGCTGGGCAATTTAGTATCTCAGTCATGGCTTGATATAATCGGGTCGTCTGAGTATCGAAAAGTATGCGCCAGCCGATTCAAAATAGACGGCGACGTTTTATGCAGAAAATGCGCATGGGCTTCAGCAAATTTTAGAGCAAAGTATTACATTAGGCGAGTGGTACAACGGTACCATGCCAAACAATGTATAGCGCAGTATTGCAAGAAGTAACTACCGCGGTGTTTAACCTTCCCGCCCAAATTACACATAAAAAACATGTATTGATGTGGTTTTAAATCGGCATCGCAATAAAAGCAAGATGCATAATCTTCAGCACGTTCATGTTTAGTACTATGGTTAGTTCACGGTATTAAGATAGTTTAGTGTTCCGTCTGGCTGGAAATTAGCAAAGAAAACACCATGGCCACGACCATTGTTTTCGTATGAACCATTCAGTTGTAATGTCATCCCTTGGAGGTTGCATAAGCCCCCCACTGGACAGAAACTTCCAAACCATTTATTTCGGGAGTTACCCCAGTTTGTTTTGGTATGCTTCTATGAACTTCATTAACCAAGGGCATGTCAGATGGCCCATGGATAGAAGCGCACTATGTGTCAGACTGATAGTCACTTATTCACTCAGGCATGCGTGCATTAAACGATTATTTTAAAAATCCCCATGAAGTATACTATGTGGAGGATTAATATGGATATCGTCGGACTCTTAATACAGATAGTTATTGCTATAATTGTCGTTGCACCCATATTGTGGCTTGTTGGCAGAGCATTAGCAGGCAAACATAACGCCAAATTTACTGATGCCATCTGGATAGTTGTGCTCGGCATAGTCATCGGCACAATCTTGGGAGCTTTAATCGGCGGGTTATTCTCAACGATCATTATGTTCTTTGTGTGGCTAGGGCTCATCAAGCACTTCTTTGATTGCGGCTGGATCAAAGCGTTCGCCATTGCGGTCGTGTCGGTGATTGTCTTTGCTGTCATAGCATTCCTGCTGGCGCTCATTGGTATAGGTATCGGCATAGGTTTAGGTACGCTGGGCATCTAAGTCCAAAACAGCCCTTTTTTTAATCTCATTTTGCAAAATAATCAATATTTGTTTAAGGTTTGCTGTCTACTATCGTAACATGTAAAAAACCATGGTGGCTACAGGTTTATTGGAAAAAATAAAGTTGGTCCGTTTAGGGCTGACTGTGGCTGTGTGTAGTCACATATTTTAATTAACCCTTATTTGTGCTTGGATTAATGTTGTTTGGTAACCGGGTTTTTGTGGAGGTGAAAAAGGATGTCTGATGTTGATGATTTGAGGCGGACTGCGCCGCGGGTTACTGTTCCTGAGCCTGAAATGACTGCTGAGAAGAAGCTTAAGTGCCCCCTAGACCAGCAGGTTTACGATAATAAAGAAGACTACAATACACACTGCAAAGAGGAGCATGATGTGTTGTAAGAATCCGCAAGTATTAAAAATCGGCTCGGTTGCCATTTGGATTGCTTGGCAGCTATTGGTAATTTATCGGATGGCTTCGTCTATTCTTTGGTCGCGTTTGGTTCTGGTGACTTCTTTGAATAGTTCGAGGCATTCTTCTTTGGTTGGTGCTTCTATGCCTATGCTTCCATAGGCGCCGATGTCGATGCGGTATTTTCTTCTACCGTCCCCTCTCTCTTCTATTTGGCTTATTTTTGTCCTCTCCCTCACTCTTTACAATTTTTATTATACTAAAACGGATAACTAATTATGTTCCACTTATAAATTTAATCCCGGTCTACACTCAAAACCGCGCTTTCTTAGCATCAAAAACCACAAACACTGCATTGCGCATGTACCGTCCCATTCGGGGAATTAAACCCGCCGCATCCGTCCCCAGTTTGCAGACCAAGGCAAACTCGAACAACCCCAGTGACTCCACATCGATAACATCGCGGTCCAGCCGTGTCCGCTCAAGCACCTCAGAAACCAACTCCTTAGATGTCCGCAACACAATAAGTCGGTCAAGAAGCGATTGTTGCCAGCTCTGCAGTTTCACCACCTGCTCAGCCGACAGCTCAGCCTCCAAAATGTCCGCGTCTTTTGAGATCACTTTAACGCTTAGGGGTAAACCTTCAGTAACGGCGTACGCTTCCACGATTTGTTTGAGCGCAACGTTTTTACCGCCAACGAGCTGTGTTTGCAGATTTGATAGTGACACCACAACTTGTGTGACTTTGGGCTCAAAAACCCCCACATCCACCATCAACCTCTGCTTTTCCACCTCAATTTTAGAAACATAGCCCTTGAGCACCATAGCGGTTTCTACAGCATCAAAACTAACGGGACAGACACCGATTTCTTTGCGTATGTAGGCAACTGCAATGGCTTCGTCTTCGCCTTCAACAGAAACCTGCACCCACCGGTTAACGGGGTTACCTAGAACTTTTACGTCTACTTCGAGGTCTGCAAATTGACTATGCAGAAGTTCATCTATCTGACGTAGTTGGCCACCGTTCCAAGCTTTTACGAACAATGTTAAATTAATCACAAGTTTCACCTAGCAGACTTGTTATTTCTACATGGAGTCTTCTAACTCTTTCTGCCGCCGCCCCAAAACCATCCTTCTGCAACCGCTCAATTTCAGTTTCTATTGGCACAACACCGTCATTGCCGATACGTTTGTCAGCATAGCAAACAACTTTTTCCTCCAGCGTTTGGGGGATATAGTTGTCTTTTGGCCAACCTAGTCGCTCGGCTTCGTCGGAGGTGATACCGGCGCCTACATGCCGCTTGATAATGTTTACTAGGGATTTTGGCAACCCGAGTTTTTGGATAATCTGTGCACCAACTAAGGAATGATCAACGCTATGGGTTCTGGAACGGCCTATGTCATGCAACAAGGCACCTGCTTCAATGAGCGCCAAATCAATTTTGAAGCCTTTCCCTTGAAGACGACGGGCTGTTTCTAGTGCATAGTCTGCGACAGCGATGCAGTGATTGATGACTGGGGGTGGACAGTTCTTTTCTCTAAGAATCCCTATTGTTTGCTCCCTGCTCGGAAGCTGCGGGTTCACCTTATTCGCCTAGTTCTCTGCGCAGGATTTCCACTTTCACTGCGAGCTTGTCAATCATGTCTTCGTTGGCGAAATGTGAGAGAGGTTTGCTGCATCCGGAACAGTGGAAAACGAGTTCCACCGCTTCTTCGAAGGGGATACGTTTGCATTCTTGACTACCGCAGTAGTAGAAGTCATGATTTTTCTCGTATTCTAAGCGTACGTTGAGTTTTTCAAGAACACGCCTTTTTTGGCTGAGGATAAAACCTTCAAGTTGGTCAGGTTGGAGTTTCCAGTGAAAGATAAACCAGCCGGTTTTAGGATCGCGAGTGCGTCTGAGGCTGACCAGTGAGTGGTCATAGAGTTTGTAGAGGATTTTGCGCACGCTATTTAGGCGTATGCCAGTTTTGTTGGCGATTTCATCATCTGTGATTTCTTCTACGCCTTTTAGGTGATCGATAAGTTTTACGGCGTCTTCGTCTCCAAGCGCCAAGGCCACTTTATTTAGGGTTGTATCATCAATAGTTGATAACATGCTCGAAATTCCTTTTGACACCCACAATACTACATTATGCCGCAATAAAACTCTTCTTACACAGGTTTTCGAAATTCAATGTTTGTTTTAATTTCCTTACCCCGTTCTTTGGGAATGATGCTGATTTTTGCTTTTTCAAACGGTTTATCCAGCTCCTGACCGCCAAAATAGCGGTCTAAAAAGATGGCAAGAGCTGAACATTCCGAATGCGGCTGATTTCCTACAGCAACGTTGAAATCGGAAACTTCCTCAGAGTAGAATTCTCCGGGCACTTTTTGGCTACCCATCAGAAGCATAACGTCTTTGTCTTGTGCCTTGATGCGATTCATGACATCGCTGGTTTGGATGTTCTCGCCATACGCAGTGAGGTGTACAATGATGCCGCTGTTGTTTTTCCATTTTCGAACTGCACTTTTCCAAGGGACCGCCATTTCAAAATTGAAGCTACCACCCCATACAGTGGTGATTTTGGTTACGGTTTCTTCGATATGATTGTCGGCTACGTCGGCTAAAATAAAACCGGAAGCGCCTAAGGCTCGCGCTGTCAAAGCTACATGCGTTGTCAGCCGCATATCCCGCTGGACACGGTGTCCCCACCGTAGAACTATAATTTTTGCGGGGTTATTGTTGGGTGAGCTGGAATTTTCCATTTAAGTCCTGCACTTTCCTTTTTATCTGCTCCATCACCGACGGTTCGGCTTCAAGGGTGATGTGAACAGAGTCGTTGGTGAATTCTTCTTTATGAATGTCGGCCTTTTGGTGCACCCATGAAATAAACGGCATGACATTACCGCTGAGGGGCACGCTGAACTCCGCTGATACATAGGTCTCGAGCACTCGGAGGATGTGCTTTTTGAGTTCGTCGAGGTTTGTTTGGCATTTTGCCGAAAGCAAGAGGGGGTTTTTGACTTTATCTTTGAGGGCGTCGAGTTTTTCTGCTTGCTCGGGGGGTTTGAGACGGTCGATTTTGTTGAGCACCGTTACGGTTGGGATACCGGAGGCGCCGAGGTGCTCGATGGTTTCGAGGCAAACGTTGTTCTTTTTCTCGATGACATTTAGGGGTTCATTTAAGTCTACAACAAGGACGATGAGGTCGGCGAAAATGGTTTCCTCAAGCGTCGAGTGGAACGCCTCAATAAGCGAGATAGGAAGACGGTCGATGAAGCCCACAGTGTCAGTTAAGAGAAAGCGGCGTCCACTGAAATCTATCATTCGCGTCTGTGTAGAGAGTGTTGTAAAGAGACTTTTATCAACCAGTGCAGTTTCATCGGTAAGAGCATTAAATAGCGTGCTTTTACCTGCGCTGGTGTAGCCTGCCAGCGAAATCGTTAAAAAGCCTAATTCAGTTCGTCTTACCCGTTGCAGAACCCGCTTTTCGCGAATACGACTGAGCTTTTTACGTATAGTCTGCACCTGCAATTTAATGGCATCACGGTAGATGTCTGCTTCATAAACGCCCAATCCCATGAAGCCGGGTTGTTCGCTACCCTTGGAGAGCCGCACTTTTTCTCGGGCATGTTTGAGTTCATTTTGGAGGGTGGCAAGCTGAATTTGCAACTGGGCTTCGGTTGTGGTGGCTCGTCTACGGAAGAGTTCAAGTATAAGCTGGAAACGATCAATAACTTCGACACGGGTAGCTTTTGCCAAGTTGTAGTTCTGCAGTGTCCGAAGCTGGTTATCAAAGATTACTTTTTGAGCGCCTGTCTCTTCAACCAGTTTGACAAGTTCTTCAACTTTACCTGCGCCTATCTGATAGCGCGCGTCTGGCCGGCGAGTCTGCTCCATGGTACCGACAATGATGTAGCCGGCCGTCTGGGCTAGACTTTTGAGTTCCTCTAAGCTGGATTCTTCGCGGTTCAACCTGCGCTGAACTAAGACGGCTTTCGTCTGCTGGAAGCCTCCCCATCTGGTTTGTTCATTTCGATGAGGTCGCCCAAAGTTAACCCGTCACTAGCCATCTTTTTGGGTGCAACTGTGACTTTTTCATCTACAATTGGAACCATCAATGTGATTTTTAGGGCGTGCTCCAGTTTGTTTGCAAGCTGGTTGTTGGGCGCAACTTTGCCGGTTTCGATATGGCGAAGTAGGGAAGTTTTTTCATTGATTTTTTTTCCTAAATCTTCGTGCGATAAGCCCAATTTTTCTCTTGCCGAGCGAATTTTGGCGGCGTAATCATCGACGACTTCGGTAGTTATCTGCACTTGTGCAACCGGAGGTTTCTTCATGATAACGGGGATATGTGCATACGATTTGGTTGGGCTGGGCTGTGAAACGGTTGGTTCTTCATAAATCATGACTTTGCCGTGTTTGGAACATTCAACACACACAGTCAGCTTGGCGCCTTCGATTACGGCACGTACGGGGTCAGTGTGGATTTTGCGTCCGCAGACTTCACATCGCATGTAAAACAATCACCTTTCAGTGAGTTTTATTATGTTGTTATGTTTATACTTGTCGAATTAACATCACCACACGGTATGATAAACTCATGGAAACTGCAAAACAAAAAGTCCGATGCATCGCAGACTATCAATTCGGCAAAGGAACCGGCGCCAAACTGTTCCCCGAAGATATAGAAATCCAGTATTCACCTCGCACCGGCAGAATACGCTACATCAATCTATATGGTGAACGGCTGGCAACTCTGCGCCCCACCGACGGCCGACTGTCCTTGAGCATCAAAGCCGCCCAAACCATGGCAGAACATATTCCAGAAGCCAAATGCTTTGTAACCGTGCAAAACGCCGTAGCCCCCTACATCGCCAAAGGCGGAGACGTCTTTGCCGTGCATGTTGTGGCGATTAATGAAGAAGTGGGTGCTAAAGACGAAGTCATCGCCGTAGATGAAAACCGACAAGTCCTCGCAGTCGGCCGCACCCTGCTCTCCAGCAGTGAAATCCATGCATTTAAAATCGGCGTCGCCGTCAAGACCCGACATGGCATAAACAAAAGCTAAAATTTTTTCTGTCGGTATGGCTCGCCGCCGACAACTCAAAAGCACAGGTACCAGAAAAGGGTGATGCAATGTGTGGCACAAGTGCAGGTGATGCTGTGCGGATTATTAACACGATGACTACTACAACGACAATAGGTCTATTGAACGGCAGGTCTTCAAGTTTCCACTGATATTAGCTAATTGTTTTAATGTTATAACCTGTTTTTTGTACAGTATCAGAGACTCCCTTGAACAGAAAAAAACCAAAATGTCTAAGTTAAATTTATCAAGTTCTAGCGTAGATATTTGTGGTAAGTAGTGAATAGTTATGCATAAACGTATGAATCCCCGAGAGCAGAAACGTATGATGCAACGTATGGGCATGAACATGGACAGCGTGTCCGACGTAGAGCAGGTTATCATCCGAACAGCCGACAAAGACATAGTTATCGATGAGCCGGAGGTAGCGATTCTGCAGGTTCAGGGACAAAAGATGTATCAGATTATCGGCGGACAAGTCAGCGAGCAGGCGTCCTCACTCCGAGGCGCAACAGCACCGACAAAACCTGCATTCAGCGAGGAAGATGTACAACTCGTCGCAGACCAAACCGGCAAAAGCCTCGATAAAGCACGAGAAGCGCTCAAAGAAGCCGACGGTGATCTAGCCAAAGCAATTCTGCTTCTCGCCTAATTCTTAATCTTTTCACATATGCAACACTACACATTTTTGCTTGATGATTTGCCAGCATGGAAGTTGTTGCTTCAAAGATGTGATTGTTAAAGCAATCAGAGAGAGCAACTGTGTACACACTTTCAAAGGAAAAGAAAACAGAACAAATACTTGAGTATTCTCAGACATTGTCAAAACCACATTAGGATAACTCGTGGACTCTAATTCCTACCGCAAACTTCGCCCAAGCTCCAGTTCCAGACCTTGGGTATAAGCCCGAACCTGCAACTTGGGATTACAGAAGAATTCACTTAGAGCGATAAATCCGCTGTGGATGTTGCTTCATATATTAAAGAGAAAAAGATTCACTGTGAGAGCAACGATTACCATTGTTTCCAGGGTAGTTCATCCATATATTCGTTAAGGCTACGTATGCTGTTACCGTTTTTGTCCTTCTGCTTGAGCACCTCAACCAGCGCTTCTGCTAGTTGTAAATTTGTGATGACAGGTACATTGAATTCTACTGCTTGACGGCGAATGGCGTAGCCGTCAGTTATGATATCAACTATGCTTGAGCGATTGTTTGCGATGGGCACGTTTATAACGAGGTCGATTTTGCGTTCTTGTAGATAATCAAGGATATTGGGAGTGACTTCAGGGTCTTTGACTTTATACAACACCGTAACATTTACGTTGTTTTTGTTGAGGACTTTGGCGGTGTTAGTGGTCGCATAGATTTTAAAACCCATGTCAAGGAGAGATTTTGCTATAGGAACAACCCGGTTTTTGCGTTCCTCATCACCGCCCACACTGATAAGTACTGAACCACCTTTGGGAGGAATCATAAACTCTGCAGATTGAAGAGCCTTAAAGAAGGCGTCTGAAAAGTTTTCGCCCAGACACGCCACTTCGCCTGTACTCAACATTTCAACACCAAGCACGGGATCAGCACCGCTGAGTCGCATGAAACTGAACTGGGGCACTTTGACACCAACATGGGGTGCAGTTTTCATGGGAGAAAGGTTAATGTTTAGTTTTTTGCCCATCATCGCTAAGGTGGCAAGTTCGATGAGGTTTATGCCCCGGGTTTTGCTTACAAACGGCATGGAGCGACTGGCTCTTAGGTTGCATTCGATGACATTAACGACGTCGTCTTTGACGAGGTACTGGATGTTGTAGGGACCATGGATTTTAAGTGCTTTAACGATGCTTATGGTTGCAGTTTCAATGTCTTTTTGCACTTCGGGCTTTAACGCCTGCGGAGGTATAGTCATTGTGGCATCACCGCTGTGTACACCAGCATTTTCGACATGTTCCATGATGGCACCGATAAAGACATTTTCGCCGTCTGAGACACCATCAACTTCGACCTCTTTGGCACTGTTGATGAATTTACTGATGACAACTGGATGGTCACGAGAAACTTTGGCAGCTAAGTTAAGAAAATTTTCCAAAACAGATTCATTGTAGGCAACACGCATAGCTGAACCGGATAACACATAGCTTGGACGCACCAACACGGGATAACCAATTTTTGTTGCAAACCGCTTAGCTTCTTCAATGCTTTGAAGTTTGCTCCAACTAGGTTGATGTATACCAAGCTGATCGAGTAATGCACTAAATTTGCTTCGGTCCTCTGCTAAATCAACATTCTGTGCAGAGGTTCCCAGCAACTTGACACCGGCTTCTGAGAGGGGCATGGAGAGGTTATTGGGGATTTGCCCACCGACACTTGTAATGATACCTAGAGGGTTTTCTTTTTCATAGATATCAAGAATGCGTTCAGTTGTGAGTTCTTCAAAGTAGAGTTTGTCAGATACATCGTAGTCTGTGCTGACGGTTTCAGGGTTATAGTTAACCATAATGGCTTCTTTGATGCCGTTTTTCTTGAGCGCCCAAACTGTGTTGACACCACACCAGTCGAATTCAACGCTACTACCGATGCGGAAAACTCCAGCACCTAGAACGATGACTTTGCTTGGGGTTTTAGTGAATTCTATGTCGTCTTCATCTCCGCCATAGGTGAGGTAGAGATAATTGGTTTTTGCTGGCCACTCTGCGGCTAAGGTGTCAATCTGCTTCACAACTGGGGTGATACCTGCGTTTTTGCGATAAGTACGGATGGTTGTTTCATCGGTTTTTTGGCACATCGCAATCTGTGCATCGCTGAAGCCGAGACGTTTGGCTTCGCGGATGACCAGGGCGGCGTTGTTTTCTGCGAGGTTGAGGTTTCTGAGCTGGGTTTCCATGTTGATGATGTTTTGGATTTTGTGAAGGAAGAAGGGATCTAAACCGCTTAAGCGATAAATTTCCATGACGGGGATACCGATTTTGAGGGCTTTAACTAATTTGTAGAGACGCTCATCGGTGGGGTTGGCGACTGCGTCGCGGAGGCGTGCTTCCGATTCTGGTTCTTCGTCTTCGGGGTTGCAGACTAAGCCGATTTTGCCAGTATCAAGCATGCGTACTGCTTTTTGGAGTGCCTCTTCGAAGCACCGGCCGATTGCCATGACTTCTCCAACGCTACGCATTTGCGGTCCGATGTGGCGATCGGCATTTTTGAATTTCTGCAGGTCCCATCGGGGAATTTTAATGGTGACGTAATCAAGTGTCGGCTCGAAGCAGGCGGTTGTGACTTTGGTGACTGTGTTAACCAATTCGGGGAGGGTGTAGCCTAAGGTGAGCTTTGTTGCAATATATGCAAGTGGGTAACCGGTGACTTTGCTGGCAAGTGCGCTACTACGGGACATGCGGCTGTTAACTTCAATAACGCGACATTCTTCAGATTTGGTGTTGAGCGCCCACTGTATGTTGCATTCGCCCACTATACCCAGCGCACGTATGGCGTTTATAGATATGGAACGGATGATTTGGTATTCACGGTTGGTCATGGTCTGCGAGGGGGCCACGACAATGCTGTCACCGGTGTGGGTGCCCATGGGATCAAAGTTTTCCATGTTGCATACAGTTAAGCAGTTGTCGGCATAGTCGCGCATGACTTCGTATTCTACTTCTTTCCAGTGTCCCACGTATTCCTCGATAAGGACTTGGTTGATACGGCTTTGTGCGATGCCGATGGTGGCGATTTCTGTAAGCTCTTTTTGATTGTGGGCAACACCTGCACCTTTGCCGCCCAAGGTATATGCAACGCGAATCATGACGGGATAGCCGATTTCGTCGGCAATCTCAAGCGCCTGTTTTACGCTGGTGGCAGCTCTGCTTTTGAGGTAGGGTACGCCGGCCTTCTGCATGGCTTGGCGGAATCTTTCGCGGTCGCCTGTATCTTCGATGGCTTGAACGGGGGTACCTAAAACTTTCACGTTGTATTTTTGGAGAATACCAGTTTTTTCGAGCTCTAAACCACAGTTAAGCGCAGTTTGTCCCCCAAATCCCAAAAGGATGCCATCAGGACGTTCTTTTGCTATTACTTTTTCAACGTAGTAGGGGGTGACAGGGAGAAGGTAAACTTTACCGCTGAGGCGGGGGTCGGTTTGGATGGTGGCGATGTTGGGGTTTATGAGGATTGTTTGGATGCCTTCTTCATGCAACGCTTTTATGCATTGGCTACCGCTGTAGTCAAATTCGGCTGCTTCTCCGATTTTGATGGCGCCGCTACCCAGCACCATAACTTTCTTTATCCAATCAAATTTGGGCATTTATGGTGCCTCCAGAGTTTTTGCAAATTTATCAAACCAGAGTTCAGTGTCATTGGGTCCGGGTGAAGCCTCAGGATGCCACTGCAGGGCAAAAACGGGTTTAGTTTTATGGCGTATGCCCTCGATGGTTTTGTCGTTGGGATTAACAAACCAGGGTTCCAGCAACGTCTTTTTGAGTGAGTCTATGTTTATAGCGTATCCGTGGTTCTGTGTGGTGATATAACATCTGCTGTTATCTAGATCGCATACAGGCTGATTTTGTGCACGGTGTCCGAATTTAAGTTTGTATGTGTCTCCGCCTAGTGCTAATGCGAGTATTTGTGCACCGAGGCAGATACCCATGATCGGGATTTTCTCGCTGAGTTCCCGGATGGCGTCGATTGTTTTGACGCATTTTTTGGGGTCACCAGGGCCATTACTGATGAACACTCCGTCAGGGTGATAACTGAGAATTTGTTTAGCTGAAGTATCAAAGGGAACGCGTACAACGCTTATGCCTCGTTTGAGGAGGCTACGGATAATACTGTGTTTGACTCCACAGTCGATAAGCACCACAGTTTTTTTGCCTTCGACAGTGTAGGTGATGGGGTTTTTGACTGAAACCTCTTCAACGAGGTTTGTTAGGTTTGGGTCGGCAATGTTTTTGCTGTTCTTTTTGAGTGTGTCCAGGTCTGGTTCTTCGCCTTCCTCAAATACCTGCAGAATACCCAGCATGACACCGTGGGTTCGTAACTTTTTGGTGAGTCGTCTTGTGTCTACACCGCAGATGCCTGGCACACCCTCATCGGTGAGCCATTTGTCAAGGGTGCGTGTGGATGCCCAGTGGAATGGTTCAAGGCAGAGTTCATGGATGATTATGCCTTGGGTTTGAATGCGGTCGGATTCGAAATAGAGCGGTAACCCCAGATCCATTTGTTTGTTTGGAACACCGTAGTTGCCGATCATGGGATAGGTGAAAGTTAAAATCTGCCCCTTATAGGACGGATCAGTTAGAGCCTCAGGGTATCCTACCATCTGTGTGGAGAAAACCACTTCGCCTGAAACTTTTGCTGTTGCACCAAAACCTTTTCCGGTGAATAACGTACCGTCTTCGAGTAGCAGAACCGCTTTTTTGCTTTTTATATTGTTGGACGTGCTATGTTGTGGAGTCAATGCCCTATTTCACCATTCAGTCTAAATTTTTAAGTTTTACGGTTTCTTGAGAGTTCCAAAGAGAGTATCTTGGATAGTATTGTTGAGCGTGTTTTCGGCGGCTGTTAGAGCGTCTCGGAATTTTCTGACGACTTCTTGTTTTCAGCGGTGGTTTTGATTTGCGCGTTGAGCGCTCTTTTAACTTCCGCGGGGGAAGTTCACATTGTACTTTATACGTTTCGATTAGTTTGTGCAGATTTGTGCATGAAACTATGCCTGAGCTTTTAGCCGTTAGTTTGATTTCTGTTGCAGACAGAGCACACAGTACTCGTAGTTGCTGAGACGTGACAGCGTTTAACACTTTTTTTCTTCATTCAACGCTTTCACAAGCGCGCAATCTCTTGTGAACTCGAAAGCCGTGCCGTATTTGTAACTGCCATGTTGTGGTGTATCTAATCCGTCGGAGATGTTAACACGAATTTTTCGGTTATCTACCTGTTTACTCATTTTTTATTTGAAACTGTTTCCCATATCCTCGGCGCTATATTTTTAAAGGTTGCGACTTTTTTGTTACTTAACAAGCTTTAAATGTCACATTTAATACAGCAGAGAATAACATGACAACCGCCCAAGAAGTCCGAAACCATCTGCGAAACAAACCCTACTTACTTGAAGCACTCGAAAAGGGCATCGTGAACCTTAGCGAACTCTCACGCCAACTACAGGCAGATCTCAAAACCAGCGACACCAGCGCTATAAAAGCCGCCCTACGACGCTACAGCGAAGATCTCCAAAAACACAAGCAGAAAAGAGAAGAAAAAGTCCTCCAGCTCCTCAAACGTAGCGGTATAGCAGTCTATGACCGCAAATCCGTCATAATAACCGCCAAAGAACTCAGCTCTGAACAGGGCATGAAAGTAGACCTCCTCGATAAATTCGTCTACCTCCTCGACCGAAGCGACTTACCCGAACGCATAACCGCCTTGGTTAAGCATGAAAACTGCACAATGATCGTTGTGCATTCGCCCGAGGAGCTAGAAGCAACGCCAGGAGTCATCGCGTTTTTAGCAACTTTGCTGGCAGAACAAAATGTCAACATTGTGGAGTTCATTTCCTGCTGGACAGAGACTATCTTGGTGGTTAATAAGAAAGACAGCCTCAAAGCCTATGAGGTTCTATCGAATTTGGTGGGTTGAGAAATCGTTGTCGACACCAAAATTATTAATATGCTAACCGCCTAATTTTTCATCACATCAAAAGAAGATAGGGAAAACATGACCCACCAGGAATGCATAAACTGCAAAACCACTTATGGTATAGATGAGATTGTCTACTTCTGCAGAAAATGCAGAGACATACTCGAAATCAAATTCGACACAAACGAATTAGCAGATAACGCACAAGCATATGACTGGAAGACTAAACCGCTTGCCGTGTGGCGCTACCGTCCCTTCATGCCCATCCATGAATCCACCAGACTGGTTACACTGGGCGAAGGTGGCACAGGCCTGCACCGCTCGGAACGTTTAGGCTCCGAGTTATGCATCCATAACCTCTACATTAAAAACGAGGGCGAAAACCCCACCGGTAGCTTCAAAGACCGCGGCATGACCGTCGGCGTAACTAAGGCCGTCGAGCTGGGCGCACGCCACGTAATCTGCGCTTCTACAGGCAACACCTCAGCAAGCCTTGCCGCATATGCCGCCCGCGCAGGCATCCGATGCACCGTGCTTATACCCTCAGGCAAAATTGCCTACGGCAAACTCAGCCAAGCCATGATTCATGGCGCCAAAGTCCTTCAAATCAAAGGAAACTTTGACGAAGCATTAGAATTCGTGTTTAAGCTTGCTGAAAAACACAGAGACATCTACCTGCTCAACTCGATTAATCCCTTCCGCGTTGAAGGACAAAAGTCGCTGGGTTATGAAATCTGTGATCAACTAAACTATGAGGCCCCTGACCGCATTATCATTCCAGTAGGCAATGCAGGTAACATCAGCGCCGTCTGGAAGGGACTAACAGAATTCTACCAACTCGGCTTAATAAAGAAACTACCCAAAATGACGGGCATTCAAGCCCAAGGCTCCGCCCCCATCGCACAAGCCATCAAAACAGGCAACGATAAAATCATCCCAGTCGAAAACCCCGAAACCATTGCTACAGCCATACGCATCGGCGCACCAGTAAGCTGGAAGAAAGCCGTCAACGCCATCCGCGAATCCCACGGCACCGCTGAAACCGTCACCGACGAAGAAATTCTCGATGCACAAAAAACACTGGCACGCATCGAGGGCATCTTTGTGGAGCCTGCATCTGCCTCCTCCATCGCCGGTCTCAAAAAGCTGATCAAAAAAGGCATCGTGATGGAAAACGAGAAAGTGGTCTGCATAACTACGGGACACGGCTTAAAGGATCCTGACACCGCCATCAAACAGAGCGAGAACCCCATAGAGGTTGACGCGGATATAGGGGCCATAGAAGTGGCGTTAGGCTTAAAGAAAGTAATTCTGGCAAGGTGATTTAAATGAGAATTATTTTGGTCGGTTATGGCGTTGTTGGTAAGGGTGTAACGACGATACTTGCACAAAAATATGCTGAAAAAGTAAAAGATTACGGATTTAACCCTAAAATCGTAGCCATCTCAGACATTGACGGCGCAGTCATAAATCCCCTAGGCTTAAGCCCCGAAAAACTCGAAGTGATTAAACAACGGGGTTACCCAGTGTCAGCTGACCCTGAATTTGGCAACCCCGGCCTAAACGCGTTGGACGTCATCGAATCAGTTGAAGCCGAAGTTGTCGTCGAAGTCACCCCCGTAAATATCCAAACCGCTGAACCAGCACTCTCACACATCATCAAAGCCTTCAAAACAGGTAAACACGTCGTCACCACCAACAAAGGACCACTGGCCTTAGCGATGCCTGCACTCACCGAACTCGCCGAATTTAACAACGTATACCTACGATTCAGCGGTACAGTCGGCGGCGGCACCCCCATGCTGGAATTCGCCAAACGATGCCTTGCAGGCGACCGAATCAAAACCATCCGGGGCATCTTCAACGGCACAACCAACTATATACTCACCGAGATGAGCCAGAACCGAGTATCCTTCCAAGAGGCGTTGGCAAACGCACAAAAACTAGGTTACGCCGAACGCGAACCATCCATGGATATCGATGGATTTGACACCGCCTGCAAAGTGGTCATCCTCTCAAACTGGATTATGGGCAGAAAAATCACGCTCAAAGACATTGACCGCACAGGCATCCGCGACATAACACTACAAACCCTCGACGAAGCCGCCAAACGGGGCAACACCATCAAACTCATCGGCTCCATCGATAACGATAAACCCACCGTGAAGCCCATTGAAATCGTCAAAACTCACCCTCTCTGTGTCAGCGGAGTTCTAAATGCCGTGACCTACGCCACTGAATACGCTGGCGAACAAACCCTAGTGGGCAGAGGGGCAGGCAGCATTGAAACAGCAGGCGCAGTTTTAAGAGACCTCCTAGACATAAGACATAAGTTAGCTAATCGGATGCTAAATACTAACTTGGAGTCCTACAAATGAAGTTGGTCATGAAGTTCGGAGGCACCAGTGTCGGCTCAGGTATAAACATCCGCCATGTGGCCGGCTTAATCACAAATTGCGCTAAAGATAATAAAACAGTCGTGGTTGTTTCGGCATTAGCAGGCGTCACTAACAGCCTCATTGAAATAAGCTACCAAGCACAAAGAAGCGATGAGAAACACATTCAAGCATTCACCGCAAACCTGCTATCGAAGCATACAGATGCCATCAAAGAGGCAATCACCAGTAAAGCAATACAGAAAGAAGTTACTGAAATTACAGAGAAGAGCATAGCAGAACTTGGAAAAATCCTAACAGGCATCTGCTACATCGGTGAGTTGACACCGAAATCTAAAGACTACGTTATGTCCTTTGGAGAACGGCTATCTGCGCCGATTGTTTGGGGAGCCATAAAAGACCACAACGCCCAAACGCAGTGGTTCACGGGCAAAGATGCCGGTATAGTCACCGACAGCAATTTCGGCGATGCTGACCCACTGATGAATTATACAACCCACCTCGCCCGGGAACGGCTCGAACCTCTGCTTGAGAAAGGTATAATCCCAGTTGTCACCGGCTTCATCGCCGCCAATCAAGACGGCATTGTCACCACAGTTGGACGAGGCGGCTCAGACTACACCTCAACCATCCTGGGTGTTGCATTGCAGGCTGATGAAGTCTGGATATGGACCGACGTCGACGGCATAATGACCACCGACCCAAAAATCGTATCATCTGCCAAGATGTTACCTCAGCTCAGTTATCAGGAAGCCACAGAGATGGCAATTTTTGGCGCCAAAGCCATGCATCCCCGCGCACTTGGGCCCGTAAGCAAAGCAAATATTCCCGTAAGAATCCGCAACACCGCCAACCCCAAAAACCCCGGTACACTCATCACCAAAGAACCCAAAGCAAATGCAAAAGAAGCCGTCAAAGCAGTTGCCATGATAAAAGATGCCGCTATGCTAAATGTGTATGGAGCCGCCATGGTGGGAGCGCCGGGCAGTTATGCTAAAGTCTTTGATGTACTGGGCAAAAATGGCATCAATGTTATGATGATATCAGCCGCAGCTTCAGAAGCCAATATATCCATGATAATCAAACGGGACTTGCTGGGCAGAGCTATCAGCAGTCTCGAAATCGCGTTGCAAGAACACGGAGGCATAATCAGCGAAGTCATCGCAGAAGACGATGTTGCGGTTATCGCAACCATAGGCGCTAACATGAAAGGCGCCCTAGGCGTTGCCTCAAAAATTTTCAGCGTCGTTGCCAAAAAAGGCATCAACATTCACATGATAGCACAGGGTAGCTCAGAACTCAACATCAGCTTTGTCGTTAAAGAAAAAGACGGCGCCGCAGTCGTGCGAACAATTCACGAAGAATTCAACCTCGACAAAACATAAAAAGCCATTCTCTTTCTTCTTCTCTTTAATGCTGACTACATTTCCTCATTAACAATAGGTTGACCTAAAAGAGCCAAGCTAACCTTTGCCATACGAGTGTGGAGTTCTTTAAAAAAATTTTGTCGGCAACTATCAGATATACCGGTTCATATATCAGCAATATGGTAAATATAAACAAAGTTTATGTGTGGTAAATACGTCTGAGTGTTGAGCGTTCTATATTGACTGCGCCCGAAACAGAAAACAAAGCACAACCCCCAGATGCAGAAGAAGAAAAACGAATAGACATAAAATTCCCCCTAATTATTATCCGAACTAAACGTTTCGCAAAAGTTTTCGACCGGCTGGGGGCGCTTCGGGCTTCACACTACATTTCATGGATTCTGCTAGTACTTGTGCCATTCGTAACCGGCGCAATGCTCTATCTTATAGTAAACAGTCTTTTTGCTCTGCTAAGTAATCCTGCAGTCGGCGAAATTACACGCGACCTAGGTCCCCAATCGATTCTAATGTTACCCGGAATCAATCCTATGTTGCCCATTGTTTATGGCTGGATTGCCATAGTAGTTGCCATTGTGATTCATGAGGGCGCTCATGGGATTATTGCCCGTAATGCTGGCTTTAACGTTAAATCAAGTGGTATTGTGTTCTTCTTGATTATCCCTATCGGGGCGTTTGTCGACGTCGATGAAGAACAGGTAAAAAGATCCCGAGCTCGCCCCTCACTCAAAGTGATGGCGGCTGGAGTTGGTGGAAACGTCATTGTTGGTGCGGTATGTTTGATGTTACTCTTGGTTTTGGTGGGCGGCGTAAGCCCTGTTGCCAATGGCGTATATATTAACAGCGTTATTGATGGAATGCCGGCACAGGAGGCAGGTCTTATGCCCAGAGATATTTTTGTCTCAATCGACAACATACCAGTTAACAGCACTACAAACCTGCAGACAATATTGGGTAATAAAACGGCTGGTGATACGGTGCTGGTTGAGGTGGTAAGAGGCGATGAATGGCAACAACAGTATTCAACCACCGTCACCCTTACAGTTTCAGACAATCGCACCATCATGGGAATAACCACCTATGATCTGCAGACAGATGTACGGCTGGAAAACTATCAGACATTCTCCATAGAGAGAATTACAATGTACATAGTTCCCCCAACTCTTGTTCCTGGGATGGTACCGTACTCTGATTTTCTGGCGCCGTTCTACACACATGGGTTAGGATCGGCATGGGTAATTGTGGCAAACACACTGTTTTGGCTGTGGTTTGTCAATTTTAACCTCGCCATGTTCAATGCTCTACCTATTTACCCGCTGGATGGCGGCAGAATCTTAGATATAATACTCAAACGGTTTGCCGGCAACAGATTAAGCGAGAAAACAATCCATCGGATAACTTTGGGCGTATCTATTATCTGCGCAGCTCTAGTCATTTCAACCCTCATATTACCCTTCATACTCTAACCTAAACGCCCCTTTGACACGGTTCAAAAATCCTGTTTAATTTCTTGAACTTTAGAGGGTCGGTGGATGATTTATACGAAAAACCACTATACAGAAGAAGGACAGACTGTAAACAGGACACAAAAATCGAAAAGTCTTTGATAAGGCGACGCGCTTAAAGTCGTGCTGTCGAGAGGAGCGGAGATTACACTTCCGCCGCACATGAATTGATAATGTTTTACAACATACCATTCACATATTTAGTCGGACTCCAAAACTGGAAAGGTATAGGATTCCAACTACTATTACCAAAGTGACGGCCATAAAAGAATCATTAATAAAACAGGCCTATCCTTCTTTGGTGCCGATGAAGAATCTAAAAAGCTGATTGATGATGCACTCTAGGGTATCTGAGGCAAAAATTTGGGTTAGGTTATGACTTTTTTATAGATAAGGTAAAATAGCAACACCAAACCCAAAATGAAGAAGACCACGCCGACGCCGATGGAGACAAAATAGTCGATACCTAGCACACCATTCATTAGGTAGGGTATGTAGGTTGGACCGACAAAGATCAACAACACTGCGGCAATGGTTAAGGCTATTTTGACGAACTTTGATTCTATACCGCTAACTTGGATTTCTTTACTAGATTCAGACATTGTCGCGCCCAACTTATGACTCTTCAATTTGATTGTTCTCAGCTAAACCTTCTTTTATCTCTTTTCCTAAGGCCGTCATCAAAAACTTGAAAACCAAAAATCCAGCGCCCTTATCAGCTTTAAAACCCATCGTTGTCCCAAGCAAACTGATGCCATCGATTTTACGTTCCTTCGCTAAAGCTAATGTCAAACCTGTGCCGCCTACGATTCGGCCCTTGCTGTAGATAACAGCGCCCTTCTCCATGAACTCTGTCGCCAGCCGAGGCGAAGTTGCGGCAATATAAACCTGTGTTTTGTCTTCAGTTATAGGAACACCGCCCATGGTGACTATGAAGCGGCAACCAAGTTTCTCCACAAAATCAATCACGAACTCGCAGACCTCATAATGTGCAACGACATCGTCGAAACTGGGCTGAATTTCCCCTGTCATGATAATTAACGTGTTTTTCTCCAGGGGAGCGTAGTAGAATTCATAGCGAGGCAGATGGGCAATGCCCTTGGAGGTTATGGATATGTAATCGGGGAAGGAGGGCGAATATAATTCTGCGAAGGGTTTGGCATCACAGAATTTGATAAGGAAGTGAGCCGCTATTCTCCCTACGTTTCCAAAGCCCGGTAGTCCCTGTACAAATATGGGGTTGTCAAGCACAGGGTTTGAGAGTTTACGTAAATACGGCTTATCCATCGTAATCTATCCAGCCTTAGGGAAAGACGCCGCCTCTAAAAACCTTTTGCCGGATAGGAAAAAGAAACTTAATATCTAACACCTTAACTAATAAGTACATCAGCCCGTTTTGAAGCGCAGAAGCATAGCGGGGTGGGGTAGCCAGGATCAACCCGCTGGGCTCATAACCCAGAGATCAGTAGTTCAAATCTACTCCCCGCTACTAAAAATTAAATATATTTGGCGCGGGTTTTGTTGATCAAATCCCATCATACACTAAAACGAGAAAAACGCATGCAACGATTTTGCTTTTTAGTCTCCTCGATTGGTACATCCATCACCCATACGGTAAAAATAAATAAACCGGTTAACGTAACATAGAACAATCAGACTGGTGAATCTCTTGAAGCAAACCGCAGTAGCGCTGTTGACTGCAGTTTTTAGTGTCCTAATCGTTCTTTCAGCATCTTTACCTCTCACCATGGTTTCTGCACAGACAAACAGCTACAGCATCACACAGGTTGATCATCAAGTACAGATCATGTATACCGGCAACGTAGTTATCCTCGACACCATCCATGTTTCAGGACAAATACCAAATAGCTTTATGATTGGACTGCCCTATCGGTACAGTGCCGATATCCTCAAGGTCTTAGCATACGATAAAACCCAGGTATATGGCATGCACCTAGGGGTGCAACTAGACGGCCATAGTGGATTCTACGGGGTAGAAATTTACTTTGAGGGAAATACGCCATCAGTCTTCACGGTGGCATTTGTGTTATCCAACCGCTTAGTTACCGAGGATGGAAACGGCGGTTACATCCTTGATTTCCCAGCGTACCCAAGTTTAACTCAAAACGTTGAAACATGCAACGTTAACATAATGTTTCCCAACATCCCCACAGCCATCACCATAAACAAACCTGACGGAACAGAGAAAAGCATGAGTTATGTTAAGACTAACCTGCCCGCCTACACCTATTCAACCGCACAAGCCAACGTCGTGTTGCCGATGGGAACTCTCCAGATAGCGGTCATAAACAGCTTAAACCGCCAGATAACCATCGACGCCACGGGGGAGGTAACCGTAGTGGATACTTACCACATCACAAGCAATTCCGCTTCGCAACTAAGCGCCTTCATACTGGGTTTACCACTTGAAGCAACAAACGTGGTTGTCAGAGACCAATTCGAAGGAACTCTATCGGCTAAACTAACTGAAAACGCGGGTATGCGTTTGGCCAGCACGATTCTTGGCACCTTTGTGAATCAGGGGCAGTCTACGAGTCTAACGGTCCAGTATAATCTACCTGGTGCGGTGTTACAAGGTAGCGAGTATATACTTAGGGATTTCAAGGTTTTTCCGGGCTTACAGTATCTTGTTGGGCAGGCAACAACTGTGTTTAGTTTCCCTGAGGGAGCAACGCTTGTTTCGCCCCAGGCGTCCGCGCTGGATGCTTCAGCTACATTAACTCGCAACACCTTCCAAGATATACTCACCATCGAAACAGAGGATGTAAGTTATGTGGATCATCTTGCACACCAACAAAACATCGTTGAGTTATCGTATAGCTATAGTCCAGTGTGGGTTTCGTTTATACCCACGTTTTGGGCATCGTTTGCCGCTTTAATTGGTTGTGTCGGCGCATTTGTTTACCGGATTCACAAATCTAAAGAGAAAACCTATAAGAACAGAGCGGGAGAAATCGTCGCGGCGGCTAAACCTGAGGTTTCTCAGCCGGTCTATGATGTGAACCCGGTCCAGCAAGTGACTGTAGATAACATCAGAGACTTTGTAGATACCTATGAAGCAAAAAAACAGTTATCCGCAGAATTAAAGTCACTGGATACAAAAGCACAAAAAGGAAAAGTTCCAAGACGCCAATACAAAGTTCAAAAGAAAGCCGTAGAAATCCATATTGAAAACTTGACACGAAATATAGAACGTTCTAAAATACTGTTGCGACGCGTCAGCGGTACCTATACTGATTTGATTATACAACTGGATTTAGCTGAAGCTGACCTAGCAGAATCTGAAAAGAACATCGAGAATCTAGAGAGACTCTATGGCAAAGGTGAGATTTCACGTGAAAACTATAAGCAAAACATTGTTAACTACCAGAAAATCCACGATAAAGCGGAATCAGCAATTAGGGGAATTATGCTAAAACTACGTGAAAAAATCCGTCGACCCACCTAAACCCTTTTATTTTACACAACGAATTTTTGGAAAACATCAGTGGAGGTAAGACAAAATGGTGAAAATTGTTGTCGATGCCAAATGCACTGGATGCGAAACTTGTGCGAACACATGCCCTGTCAGTGTTTATGAACTTAAAGGCGGCAAGGCAGTGCCCAGTAAAGAAAGCGAATGCTTAGTTTGCAGGGCCTGTGAAGCACAATGTCCTGAAGGTGCTATTCAGGTAGTCGAATAAAATAATAGTTTCTACGCTGAAAATTCCCCTATATTGCCATATATTTTTTTCCATACGCTCATAATTAATGCACGTGGTTAGCTTCATTAGTTTTTTATGTCGACGGTCGCCTTAGATCGTGAGGTTAAGCCCTAACTTTTCCATTTTTTGGCAATATATGACAACAGAAATCTCGTAATTTGATTGAAATTCAAAAATGACCTCAAATACAGTCGAAACTATACGAAATTTTCTAGGGATATTACCAACATTTTGGTAATATTATCCTACAATTTTTATATTGATATGGCGCGATTTAAGGTTGTTTTTAATTTTTAGTCAAATTTAAACGAGTTACACAAGTACTAAAAAACATATTACCAAAAACTTGCAGAGTTAGGGGTTAAGGGCTGTAGACCGCAATGAGGGGTACTTTGATATGGCGTTGGCTAAACAAGGCGTTAAACATAAGCCCAAAACAGATGGACTGGATAAGTAGATGAACTGATGATTTTGTAAAAACAGTCTGGTTAGTCTTCTTCTATGTTTAGCAGGAACTCTATGATTTTGCCCAGCTGTTCTACGGTAGCGCGATCAAGGGTTTGTTCTTCGTCGATATTTAAGAGAGGGTTATCGGCTTGCATGGTTACTGGTATGGTTGCTTTTGTATTAACACTATCTGCCCCGGTTACTTCGAAGTTCGAAGCGACAGCCGTTTGGAGAGCGATCATTTTAACAATTTTATGTAAATTCAATGAGTCGCCAACTATATTTGCACCATGTTAAGTAACTCTAAAACTACAATACAGACATTCGACATGGAAAAAATAGAAGTTAAAAACAAGTAAAAGTTATATCCCCAAACCACCCTAGATGTATCTATGTCAGCCAAAGTTCACTGTTGCCACATACTGGTCAAAACCCTAACAGAAGCCAACACAGCAAAAATTCGTCTCGATAAGGGCGAAAAATTCGGTGATGTTGCCAAACAAGTTTCGCTGTGTCCGTCAGGCAAAAAAGGCGGAGACCTCGGCAGCTTCACGAGGGGTAAGATGGTTAAAGAATTTGAAAAAGCCGCGTTTGAGTTACAAAAAGGACAGATTTCGGGTCCTGTTAAGACAAAGTTTGGGTACCACATCATTAAACGTATAGAGTAAGGGGAGCCAACTTTTCAGCTTTTATTTGACTTTACAGTATTTTACTTGCAAAAGACATATCTTAAGAAATGTCGGATGTGGATCATCAGTTAACAGCTTTAATTAACTGATACTTTTATAGCATAGTTGCAGGCATGCACTTGCGAAAATCATATAAGACGCCCTCAGTTAACTTCAAGCTATTCACTGATTTTGGAGTGTGAACTGGAATGTCTAAAGTTACCCTTAAAAATGGAATCAGCTGGGTCGGTGTCGTTGATTGGAACATACGTGATTTCCACGATTACGTAACATCTTGCGGCACTAGCTACAACGCCTACTTGGTTCAAGACGAAAAAACCGCTTTAGTTGACACTGTAAAAGCGACATTCTGTAATGAATTAATTACACATATCTCAGAATTAACAAGCTTTGAAAAAATCGACTATATCATAGTCAATCATGTGGAGATGGATCATTCAAGCGGCCTCCCCATAATCGCTAAACTCGCTAAAAACGCCAAAATTTATGCCACCGCACGGGGCAAAGAAGAACTCGTCAAACACTACGGAACCGACTTTGAACGGGTTGAAACCGTCAAGTCTGGTGATAAAATCAGCTTGGGCAAAAAGACGCTTACATTCCTTGAGGCACCAATGCTACACTGGCCCGACAGCATGTTCACCTACATAATTGAAGACAAAATTTTGATGCCCAACGACGCCTTTGGACAACATCTTGCCAGTTCGGGACATTTTGATGATGAAGTTGATCAAGAAATTCTGATGAAGGAAGCCATGACCTACTACAGTAACATCCTCACCCCCTTTGCGCCGCTCATCGTCAAGAAAATCCAAGAAGTCATCGACATGAAGCTACCCATCGACATCATCGCACCCAGCCACGGCATCATCTGGCGCAAAGATCCCATGAAAATCGTCAACGCCTACATGAACTGGTCAGCCGGTAAATCTGTGAAACCGAAAGTATCCATAGTCTTCGATACCATGTGGGACAGCACCAACAAGATGGCAAGAGCAATCGGTGACGGTATCGCAAGTCAAGGCGTCGAAGTTAAATTGTTTAAGCTACGATGCACCGAGAACACTAACATAGTCACCGAAATCACCGACTCCAAAGTGGTCTTGGTGGGTTCACCCACACTCAACAACGGTATATTCCCCTCAGTAGGCATGTTCCTCATCTACATCACCGGATTGAAACCTAAAGGTAAACTGTGGGGCTTCTTTGGCTCGTATGGCTGGGGTGGCGGTGCTGTACGGGGTATGGTAAAGATGGCTAAGGAAGCAGGCTTTGAAGTTCTGGAACCCAGCACCGAGTTAAAGTGGGTTCCCACCGAAGAAGAAATTAAAAAATGTTTCAACTACGGCGTACAAATCGCCCAAAAAATCAAAGCCTAATTTCCCAATTTATTTCAATTTATTTACCAATTGTAGATTTCAGCATATTTGCAGATTTAGCCCGGCATGTTATTTGAAAAATAGTTTTAAACCGTAACTATACTTTTTTGCCCCTATGTCGGTATTTGGCGTTTAATTTAGCCTCTGTTCGAATGTTCAACCGTAAATCTTAAACAAAGTTGCTCCTACCATCCGCTATATTTACCATCGCCCAAAAAACAAAAAGCTAATGCTCACTCAGCGCACAGTCTTTATTGTTCCTGTAGTAACATCAACCTTTCTTTGGTACAACCTCATCAGGGGTAAAGAGCTACTATACCTCTTTAATCACAACGACTTCCGTGACTGGAACTTTCCAGACTACACCCCCACCTACACCTTTGCATCCGACTTCATAGTAAACTACGGCTTGGGCTTGTTCTTCTGTGTGGCAACCACCGTTTCTTTAGCGGCAACTTTGCTGTTCTGGCGGCGTCTGCCCAAAAAGATGATTCTCTTCGATGCCGCATGCCTATTTACGCTAGTCTTTATCGGGGGTTTGGTACTCTACCTAGCAATTAACCTACCTCAAAGCCCCCTACACCAGCGCCTTCAAATACCTCTATCATACCTTGCACCTCTTCAGCCTATCCGCCGCATCACTGGCAACCAAAACCACTCTTCTGCTCAAGAGTACCAAACAAACCACCAAACTCCGATGCATTCTGTTGACCACAGGGGTCATAGCAGGACTAGTACTCTTAACAATGCCTCTAATCACCGATATAGCGACTGCACAAAAACTGACAACAACTTCATATCTGATTTTTTGGGTGCAACCCAACCTCGATGTCGGCTACTCTTTCCATGTTCTCGACCCATTGCCGGCAGATGATCCCGCTTTAATGGTGCAGTTTGCGGGGTTTATGGTTATTCTGTCGGGACTTGTGTGGAATAGCAGACACTTTATAGCTGAACAGACAAAACTACTCCACAACTGGATTAGGACGAAAAAATAAGACGATTTAGCTGGGATTTATTATGGGATTGTTTTAGAATGGTCTATAATCAAATCAAGACAGTAACAAATTTTGTTCATACGGTAATCCATCACGTGCACCCATTTTCATTACGCTTCTTGAAGCCACAAAATTGCCCAGTTTACCGCATTCAAAGAGAGTTTTGTTGTGGAGTAAACCGTAGAGGAAACCTGCGTTGAAGGCATCACCTGCGCCTGTTGTGTCGGCAACGGGGACTTTGAAAGGCGCGATAGCACGTTTTTCCGTTCCGTCTGTGACATAACACCCGTTAGCACCTAGCTTAACCGCGACGATTTTGACGCCCATCTGCAGAAGTAGAGCAGCACCTTGGGGGACATCGGACTCGCCTGTGATAAGTTCAAGCTCCACCGAGTTAGGCATCATGATATAGCTGTTTTGAATTATGGGTTCTATTGCCGCCAGCCCCTTCTGGGCGTATAGAGAACCAGGATCAAAACTGACTTTGACGCCGTCAGGTAGAAAACTCATGAGCTTTTTCTGTGCCCGGAATGATTTTTCACCGACAAACGAAGACATGTGCAGAAACTGAGTGTCAGTGATATAGTTTGCCTGCAACTCACGGAATTCAATGCTGTCATTTACTCCAGGGTTTATGTAAAGCGCCCGTGCACCTTTTTTGTCGACGAATCCAAGACAGACACCGCTTTTGCCTTTGGACGAGTGTATGATACCGTCTGTGTTGACACCTTCAGTTTTGAAGCACTCGATTTGGAGACTACCTTCAGGGTCACCAGCAACTTTGCCAATAAAACCCACCTTACAACCCAACCGTGCCAAGCCGACGATGGTATTAGCAGCTGAGCCACCGCAAGCTTCCGTATAGTCATGGATAAAACTCTCAGCTTCGGCACCAGCGATTTTGTCCACTTTTAGGAGTGTATCAACGTTGAGTGCCCCAAAGCCGATAACAGCAAAACGGGTCATCGAAAAATCTCCCGTAAGGGGATTTTGTACTGACCCAACTTGCCCTCATAGTTACCGGCTGAGATACGCACAACTCCTTCAATATCTAAGATAGCTTCGATACCGGCTTTTGTTGCAACCTTAAGCGCCTCCACGGAGATGCCATCATAGACGACTTCAGCAATATAACCTACACCATCAGGCACCTTGGATTCACTACCCAACTTCGTCTTGAGCGAGGGGCAGAAATAATGATTGGTTGTGGGTCCAATTTGCGGGAAGTTAGTTTCAGGTTTGCTACCAGCTGAACAAATGTCAAAAGTTGTGATGACACCATCGATGTGGTGGATTGCATCAAGAGCTTTGGCACCAGCTTCTTTGAGAGCTTCTTTGGTTGTGCACATAAACCAAAAGTTACCACCCATCACGCCCCGCGAATAGCCGATATAGCGTTCGATGACAAAATCCGGAACCATCAAAGGGACAACAATGACGTCTCTGCCATGTCGTTTCTCAACCCATTCATATCCGTCACCGCAGTGACCTACGCGCTCCATCATATCCATCTTGCCCTCGGCATCAGGAAGTGCATCATAGACAGCAGTGAAAGGTTTAACAAGTATGTCTTGGCGGATACGATAACTGAGCTCTTTTTCAAATTTTTCTACGGATTGGACGAAGTCTTTTTTGGCATTGATTTCACCCCAAAACTGCAGTATTGCACCAACTCTGCCGTCAGGAGTTTCCTCTGTACGGAGGTAACGCTCCACACCACCCTCAGTTCTACCGATCACCACAGACGGAGTTGCGGTAGCGTCTGAAGCGGCTTTACAAAGGGTTTCAACATCATCTGCGGTTATAATTACACGGCAATAGATACCGGCGAACGCTTCGATGAAAGTATCGTCTATTTTTTTATTCATTTTATCCTAGTCTCCCGATGTCTTCTCCACGGATTTTCTCCCTAAACTCACAGCTTTGCCTTATGATTTGCTCCATGTTCTGTGGAGTTATCACTTGGACTTCAGGCTGTGTGTTAGTGTAAACTGTGAACAGATGCTTCAGCATTGCGGTGCTAATGCCGTTTTCGCTGAGTACCGCTCTGCACCAAAACTGAACCACTTTGAGCGTTTGTTCCTTGCCCAATCTACAGAATAAATCAGCAACCACTGCGGTTACAAGAGCACTCCCTGAGAGCACTGAGATCTCGGCGTTTCTTATTGCATAACCGTTACCGTTAAAAGAGACTGCCAATCCGCCGGATTCGTGAACCAGCTTGAACGCGTCTACATCAGTTATGCTGTCACCTAAATACATCACATTTGACAGCTGTGCATCCAGACGTTTGACGGCATCACGGATGGCATCTGCTTTCTGTGGTCCTCCGATCGTAACCACATCTATGAGTAACTTGCCGGCATTCATTTTTGGGAGTTCGGTCCAAAAAATTTCGTCAAGCCGCCGGATTGCTACTTGGTCAACCGCAGAGAAATCTGCAAGAGTCACAGCTGTTGGGGGAATTTCGATTTTGGGCATCTGTGCGATTTCTTGGGCGATAGCCTTTAGACGGTTTTTCTCTTCTGAGCTGACTTTGTATTTATGGAGACTCACTTTTGTACAGTAGGTATTCTCGTATGGGAAGTTGATGGTTTTGCAGAGGGCTTTGATGTAGTGTTCGTAGCTGGTGCTGACGATGAAAACTTTAGCGCCGGCGTGGATGTGGCTCAATGCATCAGCGATATGGGGAATGAGGCAGATGTTTTGGGTGCAGAACGCTTCTATCTGTTCGTCTGTAATGTCATATGCTGTGAAGAAGGGCAGAATCAAACGGAGGGTGCTACCAGCAGAGTAACCTTGTTTGTGGAAAACGTCCACAAGAATATCGTCATAACGACTTATGTTGGTAAAAAGTGTGCCACCGTTGGGGATAAAATGTGCGGATAATTCGTAAGCGTTGTCGTTTTTTGAGATTGGGCCTTCGCAGTCGGAAATAACGAGTTTTAGGTTTTGCATCTCAATTTCTCCATATTAGTGGCACTTTTTGTTATGTGTTTTTTGGCAGCTACATCAGTGCGGTTCCACAATGCGCCGCCGGTGATGGCTTTGGCACCTTCCTGGCTGATTTGGCGGGCTTCCTCTATGGATTCACCGATACCGAGAATGCCGACGGCTCGGGATTTGAGTGCATAGTTTTTGCCGCCGCGGACTTCCATGGAGCCTGGATAAATGCGGATTTTGTCGCCGTACTTTTTGCTTAAGGCTTCAGCCTTTGTTAAGTCAACGGGAGTGCCGACGGCAGCTTTGTCGAGTTTATCAGCATATACTTCTGAATATCCACCATAATCGGGGGGAACCTTGTAGGTTAACACCGTCGCTGATTTTTCCATTGCAACATCTTTAAGAGTACCGTCCACCATGCGAAGGCAGATATCTACAAAGTCGTCTTTTATTATGGGAAGCAGGTTCATGATTTCGGGGTCGCCGGGGCGGCTGTTGATTTCAAGGATTTTTATGCCCTTGCCGGTATGCATAAATGCAAGGTAGAGCGGCACTCCTCGGAGTGCGGTATCATCGGGGATTTTTTTCTTCCAGCCCTCAAAAATCTTCTGCGCTAACGCCAGCTCGGCCTTGCGGTCTGTAGCTGTGAGAAAAGGCAGATAGTCCTTTGTGTCTTTGTAGGAACCCATGCCACCCGTGTTTGGTCCCCGGTCATCATCAAAGGCGCGTTTGTAGTCGCGGGTGTCGGGGAGTAGAATGAAGTGTTTGCCGTCACAGAAGCCCATGCAACTGGATTCTTCGCCAGGCACCTTTTCTTCTATGATAACTGAACTGGCCTCAAAACTGGAGAGAAAATGCTCAAAGAGCTGCTCGCGGTTGGCGAAGTGGTCTCCCCAAACACCGACACCCTTACCCAAAGCGGGTTTGTCGGGTTTAACGACGGCCTGGTTATCGAGTTCATCGAGCCATTTGTAAACCGCTACTTTCGCGTCTGCTTTGGTCTTGTATTCGGCGGGGTCAAAAACTTTGAAGCGCGGATTAGCTTCGGGTGCAATCTCCTCGAAGAGAATACGCTGTGTCACTTTACTTTCTTCAATAGCATATGCCTTTTTGGGGCAGATAACGGGAATACCAGTTTCCGTCTCGATTAAATCACGGATACCTTTGATTATGGGACTCTCAGAACCCACCAAAACAAAATCCAGATTATCCTTGTTTGCCATGGCAAACTTGCAGACTTCCGCGATATTAAGACTTGGAATAACCGTGTGCTTAGTTGCGTATTTGGCATTGAAAGGGTTGCATTGCTTATCGGCGATGTAGAGTTCGACTTTGTGGTTTGGGCTTTTTAGAAGCGCATCGGCCATGGCAACTTCTCGCGCACCGTAAGAAACCAGCAGGACACCTATTCTTTCCATCCAGACACCCCGTTATGTTCTACTTTGTGAAAGGAACGCCTAATAGCAGTTACGGCTGAACATCTTCATTTTCGTAGACGCGCCCCTTTTCATCATAACCATCTTGGAAACGTTTCTTCATGACATCAGCGATTTTTTGTGCACATTGCGTAGGATACTTGCCGGTAACACATGCTATGCAAAGCTCGTCTTCTTTTTTACCTATTGCCTTGAGTAAGTTTTCAAGGGATTGATAGAAGACACCGTCAGCGTCAATGATTTTAGCAATCTCCTCCGCGCTGTGCCTGCTACCGACGAGCTGGCCGTAGCTGGACATATCGATACCATAGAAACAGGGACCGATGATGCGGGGGAAAGTGACAAAGACATATACCTTTTTTGCGCCGGCCTCCCGCATCTTCTCGATGATAACTCTAGTCGTGTCGCCGCGGACGATACTGTCTTCGGTGATGATGACACGTTTGTCTTTAATTTTGGTAGCTAAAATGTTAATTTTCTTATCTATGGTGGAGTAACGTTCGGCGTTTAGCAGAATGAAAGCACGTTCTGTGACATAACGGTGACGGCGCGAAGCACGTTCCCAACGGAGACCAGACGCCTCATGAACACCCATAGCGGAGTCATCGCCGGTTTCAGGCACCGACATAATGATATCGCTGTCTTTAATGATTTGAGGGTATTCTTTGACTATGTTGCGACCAAAATCTTCACGGATTTCATAGACGTATTTGCCGTTGAAAAACGAGTCAGGTCGCGCAAAATAAGCAAACTCAAAAGCACAGAATGCATGCCTTGGATTTGGGATAATTTGGATACGTTTGAAGCCGGTTTTGGACGCGATAACGAGTTCCCCGGGGTTTAGTTCAAAGTCTCGGACGAAACTGTTCATATCGAGGCTAACGGTTTCAGATGAAAATGCGTATGTTTTACTGTTGGGGTCATGTCCAGCACAGAGCGGTTTTATTCCATGGGGGTCTTTGAAGGCAAAGAAGGTGCCGTCTCCGGTTATTCCTGTGACGCTAAATGCACCATCTAGACTTTCCATGACGCCTTTGGCGGCCAGCACCAAATCGTTGGTCTGTTTGAGTCCAAGGAGCATTTTGTGGCAAACCAGGTCAGAATCGCAGTTATAGATAAAGTCTGGGAAATTCTCGGCCATCTCTTTTTTGAGCGGCTGGGTATTCACGATGTTACCGTTGAAGGATAAAGCGACTTTTATACCGTCTAAGGCGGCTGTGAAGGGCTGGGTGCCTTGTACGATAGAGATATCGTCGCATTTACCCGAGGTGGTGTAGCGGACGTTTCCGATACCAATCGAACCAGGTAGACGGCTGAACCATTCGTTTATGGCGCTACTCTTCACCTTTGGCACTAAGTCAAGGTTTTTGTATGGATAAAATTCGCCTTTGCTGTATGTGAGAAAGCCATGAGACTGGTGTCCCCTGTGATTCTGTGCCCTCAGTCCCCAGTAAATATAGGGGAAGACAGGTTGATTTTCATAGTTTATTGCGCCAAATATACCGCAGCCCGTGATTGGTCCCTTCTCACGTTAAGTATGCATGTAAGTAACGGAGGGGGTTTATCAATTTTTAGTACAAATTTAACTAAAACCCATGGGGTTTTTGACATCTACCAGATTGAACTTAACGACAACTTGGACACAGAAAACAGTAAAAGGATCGATACAAAAATCGACAGATTCAGTATCTTTCCTGGCTGTACTTTTATTCTATGGAATTTAATTTGAGTAACAACTCTATAAGTTACAACGGCTACTTGAATAAAACAAGTGTTGTTTTTGTCCAGGGGCTTTATCACAAAGAAACCCCTAAATTAGGGGAGGATACGGCCGGTGATGAATGCAATAAGTGCAATCAACATAGCAAATTTAAGCAGTTTTCTCGCCTTGTTAGGATTTTGGAAAATGGATGGGATGGAGCCGATGAAGATGCCATCCGAGACTAGGACAAGCACCAGATAGCCTAAGCCAAAGATTTGGAAGGGATAGTACGCTAATATGCTGACGATAACTGCTAAAATCACCAGAAATGAGGAAAGGATACCGGCGTTTTTGGGTCCGATTATTTTGGGCAGGGTACTACGGTCTATGTCACCTTTGATATCTTCTATATCTTTAATGATTTCACGGCCAACAATAGCTAAAAATGAGGATATCGCCATAGCTGAAGTAGCCTCCAAACCGCCCACGATTACGCCGCCAAAGATGAAAACCAAAGCTGTCTGGAAGCCTATGAGGATGTTGCCGACGGCTTTCTTCTTTTTTATGCCCAGTTCATAGCCGATTTGGAGAACCACGGCAACCGCCACCAGTATAAAAGCCACCATGCTGGATATTGTACTTAAGAAGTAGGCTAAGATAAAGCAGATCACAAACAGTGTGACTGCGAAAACAAGGTATGTTTTGGGTTTGAGTATGCCGGAGGGTAATGGGCGTTCGGGGTGGGCGACTTTGTCTATTTCAATGTCGAGATAGTCGTTTATGGCGTTACTTGCCAATCCAAACGAGAAGCCCACAAGAGTTGCCAAGGTTACTGGCAACCACAACTCAACGACAGTTAAACCGGCACCGGCGACGCAGGCAGCTAAAACCCCCAAGCCCACAAGCAGAGACGTGAAGGGGCGTCCCATATGCAAAATTTTGCGGAAAGACGGCCTGTTTGCCGTGCCAGTTTCGTTAGAGCTCATATATTTCCGGTCCAAGGTTCCCTGTTATCATCATCCTCTTGGTCTGAGGCAGACTACCCGCTACAGGGATAGAGGAGGTTTTAATTTTGTCATACATGATGTCACCAATGAGTTTCTCCGTGAAGGGGCGTCTGTGTACGAGATAGAGTTCAGTTTCCCGCTGGGAACGCACAAAATCCCGTTCACCCTCGGCGTACTGTTTGAAGTATTGGGTGGATTCGTTTAGGATTTTACTCCTCAGTGCCACAGCAACTAGATAAATGAGTTGGTTATTGCTCCAAGTGCTACTTGCAGAGCCCTGTTGGACATACATAAGGCTACTAAAGTCAGAAATCGATGGCGGAAGCATCATGCCGGTTGGGAACTGGAGTTTAGTGTGACGGATGGTCACGTCTATCTTTGGGAACCCTGAGAAGTAGGATTCGTGCTTCATCGCCCAGTCCAAAGAGTAATTGATTAAAAAGTTAGCTGTAAACTGTGTGTTGTCCGCGGTTTTTTGACATAGACTCTTGAGTTTTTCGGCGAAAACGCCTGAGGAACCTTGAGGTTCAAGAGCGGTTTCTAAGTCGCCGACGAAATTAAGCTTAACACCGTATTTTTGGGCGTAATCTTTATAGTCAACGTAGAGCCGTTTGAGTCCGTCGTAGATATCGGAATAGTTTTCTCTTTGACGGTGTTTTTCTTCGATAACATTAATGTAGCATGCAGGCATCCCCAGCACCCGCATGATGTTCATTAACCGCAGGACAAAGATTCCACCATCGTAATAGGCATCAGCACCTTTTAACAGGGTGGAAGTACGCATACCGTCAGTCATGTCATAGATGACGGTTTGTTTGAGACTTTTCTCAAAATTTTCTAGTCCAAGTGTTTTGCAGGCATCTTGGAAACTTGTTTTGATGAAGTCTTCGCTGGGCAAGTTTAGATCCATAAGTACCCTCTTCCCATTTATTCGCCGTTCTTGTGGATAAATCTTTACCCTAAATTCTGCGGCTGAGTATAATAGGTAACAATCTTAATTCGGCAAAACAAGCGTTACCGGTTTATATCGTATGAATAAGATGCGATGACGAAGCTAAAAACTAAAAAGAAAAGATAAGAAAAGCAGCTTATGGCTGCCACTTGTCGATAATGTACTTGGGGATCTCACTACTGTCACGTGGTCCAACCAAGACTTTCCAGCCGGATAGTTCTTCGATTTCGCCACTGATACGTGAGGCTTTGCCTGGGCTTATGATTTTGCGGTGCTTAACTTTGCTTTCGATGCCACTGGATTTGATTGCGTCTGCGATTTTTTCAGCTGTAAGTTTGCGTCCTGCAACTCCGCTGTCAATAGCGGCGCCTTCTGCGTCAACAACAATAAGGTAAGCATTGGTTTTGCTACTCTCGATGTCTGAGGCAACGGTGTAGTAGGTCAACGCAAAGTTGCTTGTGAACATAACGGGGCTGTTTTCGTCGGGGGTACCGAAGACTTTGAGTCCGGGTGCAACTGCGACTGGTTTTCGGGGGTCAGTGTAAATGTTTTGTCTTAGCACTACTGTTGGAAGCAGACTCCATCCATCATTATTGTGCAGTATAAGTGCATCTGCGAAGCGGGTGATCAGCATCGAAGCGATGTAGGATTCACGCCATTTAACGAGGTCGTCTGCCATTTCGCCCTTGTTTACCCAAGCAACCATGGGTATGCCGAGTAGGGGTAAACCTGCGAGTTCTTCGCCGCCTCTAGTGGCAGCACGTCGTAGCATGGTGAAATTATTGAGTGTATCTGCTAAGCCTTCGTTTGCGAAGGTTCCGGGGTCTAGCACGACGTCTTTGACGCCGTAGGCCTGTAATGTCTTTGCCAATGAGATGAGCGCGTTTAGGTCGTTTGGCGCGGATGCGACAAGGGGAGCATCATACATTATGGCGAGTTCTGCCATCTCTTTCCAGTTGGCGGTAGTTGCAGCGTAGATGAGTGGTCTGGATTTGGGTATTGCCATTAAGCCTGCTTCGGCTATAGCTGGGTTGAGGGCGACAAGGACGAGCGGTAGCTGGGTGATTTCAGAGATTTTTTTAACGCACATTTTAAATTTGTCTGCATCATCACTGGTACTTCGAACGGCGATTAAGTCAAGTTTAAGGGTGTTGCCGATATATTCATAGCTAAAGTTCTCGGTTTTTTGTACGCGACTGATAACTTCGCTCTCGGGCATTTCATCTGTGACGTCGATAGCGATGGCCGTGGGATTTTTGTATGTGAATTCATGACGGTACATTACTAGCTTACCGCCAATTTTTTTGGCTTTGTCGCCAACTCCGATAGTGACTTCTTTAACTGCGGGTTTGAGCAGTTCTTTTAGTGTGTTGTACTGTTTTGCGTATTCGGATTTTAGCAGGGGTTTGCATGTGTCAAGTTCGATTTCACGGTTAACAATCTTTGTGGCGAATGCCATGCAGTTGTCTTGATTACATTCTTTGCAGTTAGTTTTAGGCAAGTTTTTGTAAATTGTGATGGGGCTGAGTTCTTTTAATCCGGCTTTTTTCTTTTCTGCCATACTGTCATGTCTCCTTAAGCTTTCACTTTGACCCAATCAGCAAAATTGGCTGGGTCTGCTTTTTTGCCGCTTGTTAAGTAGTTAGTTACATCTTTGAGTGTTTTTACGGCTGCAGGGTGCATCATCATAAATAGGTCGACGCCTGCGAGTAGCAATGTTAGAGCTGTGGTGACTTCCCAAAGCGGGCCTCTGAGTTCGCGTGGTTCCCATTCAGCCGACATCTTAAGCCATGCTTCACGGGCGGCCCATGCATTGGTTGTGCCGCTACTCATGGGGTGTGCGAGTTCTTGGTCGCCCATTAATCCGGCGATACGTGCGCGTTCCATGTTGGTGAATGCATAATCTAAACCGTAGCCAAGTGCAGCAGTTGTTAAGTCCATGACTATATCTTCGTGTGCAAGGTTGTCATAGAGGCGTCTGTTGAGTTCGCGTGCAAAGTTAAGATCCATAGGTGTGAATGCAAGAACTACGTTACCGGCTTTTTTGATGAATTTAGCGCATTTCTCAACATCCATATCGAGTGTAACGGAGCTTATTAGGAAGCGTTCACCTGGGAACTGGTCACATACTTCTTCGAAGAGTGCGGTATCTTTAACTGGGTCGCCGCAACCACCGATGATGAGTGGCACATCTACGGCTTGGAGGACTTTTTCGACGGTTTTACAGGCTTCTTTAGGCGAGGCGTCTTTGAGAAGCGGATCTACGCTGATAAGGTGCATTGTAACCATGTCTGCGCCGAATTTTTCGACTGCAAGCTTCGCCCACGCCGCAGGGTCAGCGATGACGTCTTTAACGTGCATCTTGACCGCTTTGGACAGGGGTACTTCCATGTCGAAAACGTCTAAGGTAATGATGGGTTTGTGTGGAATTACATTCTCAAACGTATAGAAAGCAGGAGAGAGTTCTCCGCCTATCGTGAAGGTTTTACCGCGAGTGCCGCCTTCACTTTTGGTTGCGCCGAGTTTAACGGAACTGATTTTGCTGGGGTACTTTTCGATTGGCGGCAGGAAGTTTGCGGACAGCAAACTTGAGGGTTTGCCGCCAGCTAGTAAGCCTGCGCCGGGCAGTTTGAGCTTAGGCAGGACTTGTGTGGCCATGCTGGGCGTAAAGAAGATTTCGAGTTCTTTAGCGTCCAGCTGAAAGTCTTCCAGTTCTATCTCCTGGAATTTAGCAAGCGCAGCTATGATTTCATCACTTAACTGCAGGCATTCATTGTCCTTTTTTTTATTGGTGTCGTGGTGAGTCGTAGAGATCACCGTTTGTCTTTGTTGTCTTTGACGGTTTGGATGATGACTTTGTTGGCATAGATCTTGGCGTCTTTGAGTATGATTTTGAATCCGCCGGCCATGAGTGGCAGTGAACCTGCTGTTGCAACTGGCATCATGGTACCTGCTGCGTCCTCGTTAATGGTAACTGCGGCTGTTTCGGCTATTGGTTCTTCATCGGTCCATTTTGCAACTACTGGGTGATTCTTTGCTTTGAGGAATGCTTTGAGTTCATCAATGTTTTTGGCGTCATCTTCAGTTGCAACTTTGTCGACGAGGTCTTTGGGGATGAATTCTTTGACTTTTTCTTTGATTTCTTTAGGTACCCAAACGATGCGGTTCCATCCACCGTCTGCGGCGAAGAATTTGGTGCTTCGCATGTATTCGATAGACATTCCGTGGAAGCCATCGATTTGGCGTCCGCCTGCCGCGGAGTCTGCTAGTGTGCTGAAGGGTAAGCCGTTTACTGTTGCGCCTTTAAAGTTGCGCTGAACAACGCCCATTCCGTCGACTTCTGGGATGTAGAATGTTACTGCTTCGAAGCATCCACAACTAGTGTGTGGGTGATCAAAAGCGGTATATAACCAGATTTGGTTGACTTCACCCATGCTACGTTGCCTTGCTGCATCGTTGATACCGCTGAATTCGCCTTTTTCTTCGTTGATCATGTCGCCTCTTTGGATTGCGAAGACTGGCCCCTTGGGGTCAATGCTTGCGGAGGCTTTGCCGTCGAACCAGCTAATGGCACCGCAGTTGCTGTATCTTTGTGGTGTGATAACACAGACGTGGCTTGGTGCGAAGGATTGGCAGAGTGCACATCCGTAGAAGGTATCTACTTCAGAGTCTTTGAGGCCGCGTGCTTTTGCATCGCGTGTTTCGTAGGCTTGGATTGCCTCAGGTGTAAGCTGGTCAAGTTTTGCGGGATCGGTTATGAAGGTAACTTGGAGTTTTTCGATTATTGGCAGTTCGTTCTTGAAGAGTCTGTAGAGAACTTTGCCGATGGCTTCAAAGTTGTTTAAGCCTTTCTGGAAGGATTTTTTGCCAATGCGTATCCATATGTCATAGCGCTGGTTTAGGTGCATGAACCCCTCGATATAGTTGAGGTAGCCGTGAATGCGCCGTTCTATGACACCTTCGAGGCCTGCATCGAGTTTTTCGCCTGCGGCTTCAATGAGGATGCCGAACGGGTAAACGCCACCTTCCTTCAAATCTTTTAAGTCTGGACCGATTATGGTGACTTTGCCATCTTCGATCTGGTCAAGGGGTTTTACTTTTGCCAATTCAAATTTTTGTTGGACTGTAGGGCCGCCGAGCTCGACTTGCATGTCGTTTCTGCGGATACGTTCGCCTTCGTAGATTACGCCAACTTCTACAGGTATATCTTTAAACATTGACATTTTAATTTCCTCCTTCATTAAATTTTGAGGTCATTACCTTGAGATTGCTTGCCCATTCTTCCAAGCTTGCATTGGGGAAAGACCAGCTTGCATGGACATGGTACATGTTGTCGATGGTCATGGTTTTGAGGTCAGGTGCGAAATGTTTGAGACCTGACAAAATCAGGGCTTCCATGTAGTAGGGCATACCGACGTATATGACTAGATCGGGGCGGCCTTTGCCGTCTAGACCCATCCATGCTGGGTCGCCGACGCGCTGGCTGATTTCCATCGCGTTCATATAAGCGGCCGGAGTGTATCCACGGTTGATGAATTCGCGGACCATATGAGCGGTTGCGACAACTTGGATTTTTGATGCGTTTGCAAGTTCGATGATGTATTCGATTGCTTGTTTGCCTTCCATCCATCTATCAACGATCTGGCTACCTACAATGAGTAGGGGGCGTTGTGCCCTCTTTATCATTGCAACTGCTATCTCGGGTTTTTGGATGGGGTTTGCTTTTTTAGTTGATGCGATTTCTGCACATAGCCATGGTTCACAGGACATAGTTTATTCCTCCGTTTACTCCTTCATTTTTCGTACCATTCTTGGCAACAAGGTGGGGTCTGGAATGATGGTTTCTTTCCAGTTCTTTTCTGCCAAGATTTTGGTGAATTCATCTTTCATAGTTGAGGGGACATCAGCCATTGTTCTGACAAAGAGATGCAGGTCGTCTGGCATGACACCCAAGTAGCGTTTGCTGAGGTCAACGTAGTGACTTAGTTTGATACTGCGCCCTTTCCAAGTGTCGTTGGGTCTCATGCAAAGTTTAGCGATTGCAACGATACATTCCTCTTTGGTTTCTGCAATGTTGAAGAGGTGTTCTGGTGTGGGTCCGACGTTAACTGTTTCGCCAGTGCGTGCGTCAAGAACTTCCCAGTTCTGGGGGTCTTCTTTTCTGCCCAGAAGAACACGACGGTATTTGCTACCGTGCGGGCCGATGATTACGGGTACACCTAAACGCCAGAAGCCTGCACCGATGGCGGCTGCTTTTTGGCTGTAGGCGCCCCAAGCTAAACCGACTGCGCCGAGTCTGTTGTGGATATAGTCCGCGATTTCTTCATAGTTGCCTCTTAGATTACGTTTTGCGAAGATGTTTGCTACTTTGATTGCTGCACCAGCAATATGGCTGTTTGCTACACATGAACCAACGTTACAGACTCCGCCGGCTTCGAATCCACCCGGGAATTCTTCCCAGATGGTTTGACCTTCGGCGTTGCGGTAACTGCCTGCGGACATTGCTGAGCATCCAGATAGGACGACGATGTACCGCCTGCTTGCGAATTCTCGGGCTATTTCGTAGACGTCTTTGCCGCCTTTTGGATAGTTGCTACAACCGACGAGTGCTACAATACCGGGAATTTCGCCGAGTACAATTGGGCTACCGACGTTGCGGATTTCAGTATCTTGGATTGCGCCTCTGCCGACGCGACACAGGTTGTCTTCGGCATACATCGCTTTTTCGCCTGCTTTGACTATTAGACTGTGTATCATGATTTTCTGCGGGCATGCTCCTTCGCACTTGCCGCATCCGATACAGACTTCATAGAGGTCTGTTAGAAGTGAGATGTCTCCAGTAGCGGCAGCTTTCATGGCTGGTGGAATTGCGAAGTCCTGTGGGCAGTTGCGTTGGCATAGTTTGCATTGTGTACAAGTTTTTGCGATTGTGACAATTTCTTCAGGTGTTGGTAAAATGGTTTTACGTTTGCGTACGGGAGCTACTGCCTGTGCGACACGAACTGCTACTTCACCAACTTTTTCTGGGTCAAGGATAAGTACGCCTTTAACTTTGCCGCTAACAAGGTCGTCCACGATTGCGTTTGTGTCATCATTTGTGCGGTTCTTGAAGCCAACACAATTTTTCTCTGAGGCGGCGATAACTGGCGCGTTAACTTTAGCCGCTTCTTCAGCAACATCTGTTCGGACACATTGTTCATCGAGTACAACAACGTCTGCTAATCCTGCACGAATAAATCTAAGTTCCCAGCTAATTGGGCCAACGATTCTAGCACGATGATAGTATCGTGTCATGTCGTGACTTGTACAGCATAAACCGACTACTTCGAGATTATCATCAACTTTGGTTTCTTTTGCGTAGTCAATGATACCAACAGATGGAACGACATTGTGACCGATGCACATGATGACTGGTTTTGAGCGCTCAACGCTACCTATACCCAGTTTCACGAGTGGTGCTTCAGGATCAGCTTTTGGATAACCTAAAGCGGAAATCTGTGCAATGTCTCCGACCTCCATGCCTACGTGGTCACACATACCAACGTGCATTGCTTTAGACTCAAAGTCTAATGCACTTGCTTCTTGACCTGTGTGGGCTACTGCAAGAACTTGTGTAATTTGTTCTTCAACATATGCTAAAACATCATCCAAGTCACCGAGCGTTTCGGGTTTGATACCTGTTACAAGACGTGTGACGGGCGCCTCAACTTTAATGTTTAAACCTCCAATGTCCAAGGGGAATTTGCGGCCGTATTTCTCGATTAAATGATGAACCAAGTGCCTTGAGTGTGCTGAGTGGCATGCCGAACCGATTGCGCAAGCAATCATGACAATACGGGATGATTGGGCCCGGATATCTAAACCACATGCACCGCGTTTGCCAGCGGTCAAATCACATTTGCCGAAAGTGCAAAGGCAACATGAATCGCAGTCAGGCATATAGAAAGCCTTGTACTTGGCGAGAAGTTTCATGTCCCAATCTCTCAGTGCAGTAACGGAGGGCATTGGAGTTGGACCCATGGGCTCAGTATAGTTGTCATTGACAACTTTGCCGATGGATAACTCGAGGTTTTTGATGAGACCGACGTTGGTCTTCATTTCGTCTATTTTTACATGGACGTTTTTAGTCAAATTGGAAACCTCAGTAAAGGTTTATCACTACACTAAATTACAATCTTTTTAAACCTTTCCAGAATTTTAGCCAAAAAGCCAGATTGGACTCAGAGAAATGCAAGGTTTCTGAAAAATTGTGTAAAGAAAATCACGGTTACAAATAGCCCAAGTTTTGGAGAATTTGCTTGACTGACAAATATGCTTTATTGGTATTTGGCAAGTCTAAAAGCGAATCTCCATCGAGAACAAACTGGTCCAGTTGATCATCCGCCTCGATTTTCCCCAGATATTTGAATTTTAACTCTTCCTCAGCCCGCTTACCTAAATCAGCAGGGAACCGGTAGCCACCTATTAAGTAAAAGTTTTCAAATTTCATGTCAACTTCTTTGGCAATTTTGTAAGCCCGTCTGACATGATCCTGTGACTTTTTGGAATGGTCTAAGATGTCAAAAATATCGCTAACCTCAGAGGTTATGCGCCTATTTAGATTCTCCAGCCCAGCAGGAGAGTCAACGATTATATACTTGTAGTTTTTTGCCAATGATTCCAAGGCACCCTTGAGGGCACTGTTGGGCATACAGTAACACCCTTCAACCCATTTATTGCCCACAGCCATGAAATCAAAATTTTCGCTCTCAAACAACCCCTTTTCCCAAATACGACTTTCAATACGCTGGGTTGGAGCAACACCTACGGTGGTTCCACCACCTTCGATAAAGGTGCTCACAAGTAAGTCAGCTATAGTAGACTTGCCTGCTACTTTGAGGTCTACACCCAACATTTCGCCTAGATTCTGGTCTGGGTCAGCGTCAACCAGCAACAGGGGTGACTGATTGGCTTCAATGAAGGCTTTAGCCATCAAAACACTAAAGCTGGATTTTCCAGTTCCGCCCCGTCCGACAGTAACAAGAGTTTTCATCTAAAATAACCTTAATTTCTTAAGCAAAAAGCCGCATATATTTCTATGGTTTACATGATGGATTTTTTCCATCCTTAGCAGTTAAAGGCTGAGTTTTCGAAGTAAAAATCAATGTTGTAACGTATTGTCTGACGCTTTCTATGACATTTTGTTATTCGATGTTATTTCTGACAACTAAACCGCGACAGTTACTGGGCACGTCGATTTGGGGGGGAGCGTTACAGTTACATGCATTACCCTCTATAACCGAAGCGGCATAGCCACCGCTGTTCATATTGCCTTTGCATATAGCCTTTATTCCTACGCCTTTGCAGTCCAAAATTATGTTGCCCTTAACTATCAAGCCGATAATGGCTTGTTTGGTAGAGTCTATCTGGATGCCGGCCGCGCCACCGTTTAGGACGAGATTGTCTGCGATTAGGTAACCTTTGCCATCTGCGTTTGTTCCGGGCTCGCAGAGAATGGTAGTTTCTTTGCAATCTTTGAAGGTGTTGTTGCTGAAGTTACAATAACTACCATAACTTTTGATAGCGGAACCACTACAACCATTGAAGAGACACCCATGGATTTGCAGATGGTTATTAGCTGGATCATCGGAGTATACGCCGTGGCTTTGCTGTTTGATGAATTGGCAATCGCTGATTATAGTTTGGTTTCCAGGCTTAGAGGCGTTGGAGCTTACGTACACACCGAGTTTACTGGCGTTGTCGGTACATCCGTTGATTGTAACTCCCTGTGACCCGGAGTTTGAATAACCCGCGTTGCGGCACCGCTCAGTGTAGCAGTCAGTTATCGATGCATAACCGATACCTTGGGTTATCTGCGCTTCGAGTGTGAAACCGTTGTTGGCTATGCCGATTGCTTGACATCCAGAGAAAATCACAACTTCGGTTACATCGCCTACACCGATACCAAAACCGTTGCTACCTATGCCGTTACCGACTTTACCCTCTGTACCACAGTCTTTGACTATGCTACTGGTGAAGTAGACATTGATTGTGAAATCGGTTCCGATGCCGGTTGCGGGAGTATCATGCACAAAAATATTTTGGAAAACCGAGTTTTTTATCCATTGATTGCCGATACCTTTTCGATTGTAGTGATAGCCGTTTCGGTTCATTTCTTTACCATCTAACTCTAAATCTGACATATTGAATTCGGTGAGGGGAGAGGCCTGGGAGAAGTAGCCTGTACCATCTATGATTGCGTTGTTGCTTTTATCGTCAAACCCCTTGAGTATGGACTCGCCCCAGCCTTGTCCCTGTAGGGTAACTGCACTTTTTGGGCGTACCGCCATGCATTTGAAGATACCTTTGGGGAAAACTACGATACCGCCGCCGGAAGTTTCCGCCGCTAAAATAGCATCATTGATGGCTTTAGTGTCGTCTGTAACGCCGTCACCTTTTGCGCCAAAACTGGCTACATCAAACCGTGCTAAGGAACGGCTTCGCTTATACATTTTTATATGATGCATAATTCCTCAATAAAATATAGTCTGTTTTGCCTTAAATTTTAGAGCCTGACTAACCCCATGAGGGTAAAAACCTCGTCAGTTAAGGGATAATAAAATTAGATTTTTTTGTTAAGCAAAAGCTCACAGATACCATCTATAGCTTTTACTGCTTCGATGCCTTTGTTTTTAAGTGGAGTTACGCCCAACATGTCAGAGTCTATGACTTTCTGATCCCAGGGCACATATGCGGCCACGTGAATATCATTTTGGTCGGCGAATGTTTGAATGACTTCCTGCTGTGTAGCGTTCATGACACGGTTACCGATGAGATGCAGGCTTTTCATACCAGAGGCTGTTGCCAGGCCGTGGATATGTTTGGCGATTTCAAGTGATTTCATGTTAGAGTCGGCAACTATGAGAAGGTCGTCGACGTGACGTGATGTTCCTCTGCCGATGTGTTCCACGCCTGCTTCAAGATCCATAACTACGGCTTCGTTTACTTCAACCACAAGGTGCCGTAAGAGAGCCCGAATAACGGCTGTTGGGGCGCACATGCAACCGGCACCCATGGTGTGAACGGTACCCATGACAATGAGGTTTACACCCAGCGGCGTGGGCACAGAGTACTGCTTGACAATGTCATCAACACTGAAGTTGAGGTTATAGACACCACTGTAGCCTGTACTGGTTTTTGTTTCGATAAGCGGCTGATTATCCGATACGGGAACTATTTTTCGAGTTTCCTCCGCAGTTAACCCTAAAGTTAATCCTAGATTTGGAGAAGAATCAGCGTCTATTCCTATTGTTTTTAATCCGCGCTCAGCAAAGCCCCGGGCTATACCACCTGCGATGAGGGTTTTGCCGACTCCACCCTTACCAGCAACAGCTATTTTCATAACAATCACAAATAAAGAAGAAAATATGTCGAATTAATTTACATTTCCCCATTGACAATTACAGGGATTTTTTAATGCCGCGGTTTAGCTGTGCCCTTTTGGAAAAAATTGATGTTTAGATCACCGCCTAATTTCCGCGATTTTTGACATATACAAATTTGTGTATTATGGTCACACATAACGGCCCAATTTTTTAAAACAATTATTTAGTTTATGTGATGTATAAATACTGAAAAATATCGCAGTGTACATTTTTACAAATATTTGCATTTTACATCTTCCGTCATATGAGCACATACACAAAACAACCCCTCCATGAAAAATTGACCTATTTCCTGCAAAGGTCCTGTATGTGCAAAAAACTCGCAGAGTTTAGGTTAGAATGTGGATGGTGGAATGGTTTCTAAATAGAGTAGCGGGGCGAAAAATGGTAAAATACAAGACGCGTTCAACAGAAAAAATGTTAGAAATAGTAAAAGCATAAAAATGGCACATGTATCTATATGCGAATACTCATGTGTTTTAACGATTGCGATTACTACATATCAAAGAGAGGTATCTGGGGGATAACGACGTGGAGGCGTAATTGATAAAACTCTATCTTAAACAAAAAGTATTCTCGTGGCGCGACCGATTTTATGTAAAAGACGAAAACGGTAGCGACCGATTTGCTGTGGAGGGCGAGATATTCACATGGGGCAAGAAACTTCATGTCTACAACCCAAATGGCGAGGAAGCCGCGTTCATACGGCAAAAGGTATGGTCATGGCTGCCGCGTTATTATATCGAAATCGGTGGACGTGTTGTGTGCGAAATCGTCAAAGAGGTCACGTTTTTCAAACCGAGCTATCGTTTGGAGGGATTGTCTTGGCGGCTTGAAGGCGACTTTTGGGCACACGAGTATTCGTTGACCGATGGTGGCAGACAAATCATGCGTTTGTCTAAAAAGTGGTTCACATTGGGCGACAGCTACGAACTTTACATCACCAATCCGTGTGACGAGCTTTTATGCCTATGCGTCGCTTTGGCGGTAGATTGTGCTTTGGCCACACAAACTAACACTAATAGTAACTATTACCACCATCATTGATATACCTAGAAAACGCTCATAAAGCGTGTTTTGATTAAAGTGCTATGAAATTTTGAGAGTGTTCGCTTTTAGATAGAAAAGTCAATGTACTGACCTTTACAAGCCATCAAAAGGGCAAAATCGGGGCAAAAATGCACGAACTGCCCATCAGAGAGAAGAGTTAATCAGGGCAAAGCTACGGAAATTGATGCAATCTATCTATTACGTGAACACTCTCGAAATTTTAATTACACATTACCGATATGGAAATGCTCTCATCGATTAGCATAGACACCAAGAGAATAGAAAAACAGTTAGTGGGCTTAAAACTTTATTTGCGTCTAAATCAGCTTCTAAATAGAGGGTTACGGTTTAGATGGCGGCTGAACAACCGGAAAATATCCAGAACCGCAGAGCAGAGGATGAAAAAAAAAGGGAGCAACAGTTTCTCGATGGAGTCAAAGATAAGGAACTGGGCATCTACTGTGATTTGTTTTCAGCAAAAAGTCAAATTGAAGGTCAAGATGGCGGCATAGTCACCGCTCTGCTACTGAAAGGGATGCGGGAGGGCTTGTTTGATATAGCTATAGTTGTTCGCCGCAAAGACGGATACAACGCAGATGTTGTAGCGGCAGAAACTGCAGAGGAGGTTTTGGCGGCGAAAGGCACCATCTACTATAGAGTCGCCGTAACCAAAAAGTTGCGGGAGCTCCTAGCGCAAGGTAAAAACCGTATAGCCGTCGTTTGTACACCATGCGAGGTAGCGGCGATCAGAAAAATTCAGCAGACCATAGGTAAAGACATAGAAATCACCGTTATCGGGTTGTTCTGCTTTGGAGCCTTCAACCCCCAGAAGCTCAAAGGAGAAATAAAGGCGAGATTAGGTGTTGATTTGGATAAAGCCACAAAAGTACAGATTAAACAGGGCAAATTTATCATGTTGATTGAGGGCAGAGCGGTTAGTTGCAAAATAAATGACTTCGAGGGAGCAACTGAGATGGTGTGCGGTTTCTGTAGTGATTTTGTTTCTCGACTAGCGGATGTTTCGGTTGGTTCAGCAACCAACAAAGCCGGGTATTCCACAGTAATTGTGCGCTCAAAAAAGGGAACAAGACTGGTGTCAGGTTTGGATGCCGAAAGGGATGTAGCTGACAGCCAAGGGATCACCAAAATAGCCCAGTTCAAAAGAAAACACGCAAAAAAGAGATAATACTGAGCAATATCTGAGCCACTAAAAATGTTGAGTCAGGGCTTTATTCCAAGATAAGCAACGAATGGAATGGACTAATGGTTTGGTATGCAAAAGATTTTTTAACCCAGAAAGCTTCCCCTGTTAAACCGAGATGAAATCTCCATGAAAATCTTAAACGAGTTTGTGCCCACACGTAAATTCTTCAAGCTTGCAGAAGAACTTAAAGACCTAGTCGATGGATGGAATGTAACTGACGGAGCTGCCGGTTTCCCAGCGCCAAGCGGCGTCGTAGTCAGCTGCTTACTCAAAAACAAGTACCCAGACAAATATGTCTGCCCAATCTTCATATTACACTATAAAGGCCCCGTTGAAGTCGGCGGCTTAGCCCTTGCATCCGACATCGTTGGACTCGACGGCTTAGCAGTCACCATGGGAGACACACCCCGCTTCGGTGAAGCCATAAAGCAGTTGCCGTCATCTGAAACAGCCAGGGACTTCATACGCAATGACGTAAAAACAAAGAACCTAAAACTCGGATGCCTCTTAACAGCGAGACAGTCAATCGAAGCCACACTGGAACGTGTTCGTCAGCCATGGGACTTCGTCTACTTCATGAGACTAAGCGATGACTCATTTGACCAGCTCAAAGCAGTCTCCGAAGAATGCAAGAAACTCAACAAACCGCTGTTTGCATACTTCTTGGTCGGCACATCTAGAAACGTAGAAACCCTTAAACTCATCGGCTGGCCAACCGCTGCAACCATGGAAACTGTGGAAGAGAAAGCAGCTAAATGTGTCGGACTTGTCGACGGCCTCATCGCAACCTGTGCGGGTGATGCTGAAGGCGACAAGCTAATGCTACAGAAACTCCAGAAATTCCGCAGTTAAACACAGAATCCAATAGAGACCACGGTCTCTTCCCAACTTAACTTTATTCTTTTTTTTGGTTACCAAATCCTGTTAGACTTTGGTTAACTATGAATTGTTTTACGCTTGACCAGAGATATCTGTTATGAAGGTTCCCAACTCATCCCAGACACATCAGAAGCAAACCTTAAGTTCAGGGGCAGTTAGGCATTCTAATAGGAGAGATAACATCACGAACACTATTCAAGTGATTCCCGTTGAGGGACTACCACTAATACAATCAGGTGACAACTTGGGCAAAATGATTGTTGAGGCTGCAGAGAAGCAAAACACTCCAATCCAGCCGGGCGATGTTGTGGTGGTTACGCATGTGGTGGTCTCCAAATCCGAGGGTACCGTCGTAGATCTCAACACAGTTAAACCGTCCCAGCGTGCGGTGGAAATCGCCAATCAAACCAGTAAAGACCCTGCACTTGTTGAAGTTATACTACAGGAAACCAAAGACATCGTACGCATAGGACAGAACAGCATCATAACTGAAACCAACAGCGGCGTCATCTGCGCCAATGCCGGCGTTGACCGCTCCAACGTCAGCGGAGATCACAACGTGGTGCCTTTGCCCAAAAACCCCAACGCCTCCGCTGTAAGTATTCGAGCAGAAATTAAGCGGCTCAGCGGTGCAGAAGTGGCGGTGATTGTTTCAGATACACATGGCAGACCATTTCGGATGGGTGAAATCAACGTGGCAATTGGCACCGCAGGGTTTAAGCCGATCCGTGACAGGCGGGGCGAAAAAGACCTATTTGGCTACGTACTTAGAATAAAACAAACAGCTATAGCGGATGAGCTAGCTTCTGCGGCGGAGCTAGTGATTGGGCAAGCCAGCGAGGGCATACCAGCGGCCATCGTACGGGGCTACAATTATCAGCCCACTGAAGATACAGCCGTAACTGTGCTTATGCGCCCAAAAGAGAAAGATATCTTCCGATAATTTTTCTTAACAAAGTTCAAAAGCCTGACTTGCATTTAGCAAAAGGCACGAGAGGAGAAGGATGGAAGCACAAACACCTCGAGAATTCATCGAAAAAATCTTACCTATAAAATTTAAACCAGAAAAGGCCTCAGGCATCGACGTAGTAGTCCAGCTTGACTTATCTGGACCAGAAAGCGGCAGTTGGAGTATCACCGTAAAAAACCAGAAACTCCAAGTAACAGAAGGCGTTGTACCGTCACCTAGCTTATCGCTCAAGCTGAGCAGTATAGATTTTTTGGATTTAGTTAACGGAAAAATAAGCGCCGAAAAAGCTTTCTTCACTGGTAAAGTCCAGTTTAAAGGCAAAATCACAGACGCCTTAAGGTTACGTGATGCTGGATTCTTCTAGAGCCAGTTTCAGACACTTCAGGTGTGAGATTCCCTGACAGACAACAACCACAGCGTATACTTTGGCTGAAAACAACATATGTCGACATAGTCGAATAGTTAATTACTCTCAATTTAGCGTCGCGGTTCGCGACACCTATTTATTCCCTTATTTGTTAACCTCTCAGCGGAGACTACGAAATGCCGAAGACACAGGGAACACATAAAATTGCAGTAAAAGATTATCAGTTCATAGAAAACATGACAGTGGATGAGCTTGTGGGTCAGATGAGGGAGGCGTGGGGTTTTACAGCGGGCAAACTCGCCACGGGTGTGGACATCATAGAAGCCATGGCTACAGACAAGAAATGCATTAAATTTCTTTCATTCACCGCCGACATCATTGCAACGGGTACTCGGGGCGTCATCCGCGAATTAGTAAAACGCAAACTCATTGATGTTATCATCACGACCTGTGGCACTCTTGACCACGATGTCGCCCGATGTTGGAAGGACTATTACAGAGGCGGCTTTATCATGAACGACAACAAACTACATGAAGAAGGCATCAACCGATTGGGCAACGTACTTGTTCCCAATGACAGTTACGGCCCAATTATCGAAAAGAAAATCCAAACTATGCTCTCTGACCTCTACAAGGAGGGAAAAAAAGAGTTTTCCACCGCCGAATTATCACGCGAAATTGGCTTGCGTTGTTGCGATGAATCCTCTATTCTTTATTGGGCAGCCAAAAACGACATCCCCGTCTACGTGCCAGGTATAACGGATGGCTCTGTGGGCTACCAGCTGTGGTTCTTCAGCCAAGACCACAAAGACTTCAGAGTTAACCTACTAAAAGATGAAGATGACCTCAACAACACTGTCTTTGATGCCAAAAAATCAGGAGCCCTCATAGTTGGAGGCGGCATAAGCAAACATCACACGATTTGGTGGAATCAGTTCAAAGACGGCTTAGATTACGCTGTCTATATCAGCACAGCAGACGAATGGGACGGCAGTCTTAGCGGTGCACGCCCCAGAGAAGCGGTGTCGTGGGGTAAAATCAGCGAGAAAGCCAAATGCATAATGATTGAAGGAGACGCAACAATGGTGTTGCCAATAATGACAAGCGCATTAATTGATAGACTGGATAAAAAAAGAAAGTAAGCAACCTCTTTTGTCTACAATGCCCTAAAAGCTGATCCGCAGGACATATTGTCGGTGCTAACTAAGGTAATTCAGTGTTCCATTGTGCTGGAAATCAGCAACCTACTACAAAAATAAAAAGAATGAGGTTTATGCTTTTGGCATATCTTTGAAGATCCAGCTCATGTCAGGACCTTTTCGCTTCTCAGGAATACGTTCAGCTAAGGCATGTGCAATGAGGGGTAGAGCGATGGTTGCGTCGCAGTAGCACACCGCGCGGGTTCCGGTTTGGCTGTTGATTTTGCCCCAGCTGATTGCTTCTTCCAATGTGCAACCGCTGAGTCCGCCCCACTGTGGAGAGTCGGTGGTGATTTGGATAGCGTATTTGTGAGGGTAGTAGTATTCCTGCAAGGATTTGCGCAGACCACCTTTTCTATTTTTGACGCCTTGATCTTCAGTCATGGGTGAGACGGATATGGCGATGAGTTGAGTGAGATCTTTGGGGACACCCCCGCCGATGTAGATGACACCGACTTCTTTGGTTTTTGTTCCGATCTGTATGAATTGGTCGAATTCTTTGACACTGTCTATGTGGATGTTGTGCCCTTTATTTTTGGCGAGGAGAAAGGTTTCGCCATATGCACTGTCCACTAGTGCGGGGCTGAAAATTGGAACCTTGTTGGCTGCCGCAACTGCTGCGATTGCAGGGATCTTTTTCTTATTCAAAAATTTGCCGAGTCCGTGGAGGAACTCAGCGGAAGTGTACATGTGGTCTTCTTTGCAGGTCATGACATAGTCGGTGATGAGGTCTTCCATTTCGCGGTAGTCGGTTTCTTTGCCAAAGACGTCGTAGTAGCGGTTGACATCTGCGTTTAGGAGTTCTTCGTCGTTGACCATGTGGTTACCCTGCCAGTAACCTAATCCCATCGCGTCCACGATATCCTCTGATACGTTTGCACCTGTTGAAACCAAGACGTCTATGAAACGGTTCTCCATAAGCCAGTTGATGACTGTCCACTGCCCAGCTGTAGACATGGAACCTGCGAAGCCCAAGGCAATAACGAGATCTTTTTCTTTAAGCATATTTGCCCAGACATCGACGGCTTCGCCCAGCTTGCGGCCTTGATATGCAGTTTTGCTCATTTCCTTTAATAATTGAGAAATCGGTTTCTGCTTGGTGACTTTGATTGGTTCGAGTTTCTTGGTAAAGTAATCGTTACTCATGTCAATATACACCTGTGTTTTATGTTAGAAGGCAGGTATTTGAAATTTGTTATTGAAAAACAGGCAACCACCTAGATGCTTCCAGCGTAACTGCCTATATTATTGCGCCTTTTTTCAAGCCGGCTGTTTTTTGAGTTCCAAACTATATAGATCAGACATGCGGGTACTGTGTCACCGCTATATTTTGCTTTCTTGACAGCTTTAATCAAGGATTATGTTGCGGTCGTAGTCTTTTCGGCATCCGCTTAATCAGCGTCTTTATTATTACTATTTTATCGCATGTAGAGATCAGTTTCATGCTGTATTTTCTGTTTTATGTTGAGTTTGGTTTACCCAGGAGTATCTTAGCGGTTTTTCGGGGATGCCGTATTGCTCTCAGAATTTTTTTTGTGGTGACGGTCCGGTTTATCGCGTTAGCTTTCATGCACAACTCGGTTAGTTCTTGGGCAGTAAACTGGGGTGTTTCCACAAGGGGTTCGGTCGCTGCTAAGGTATAGTCACAGAAGCCCTCACGGATATAGCCTTTGGATTTTGCCTGCTCATAGAATGTTGTACCATAAAGTGGCATGACGATACTAAAGATGAAACTCTCTGCGCCCAGCGCTTTGAGTTTGTAGGCATACTGGATTGTGGCTTCGATGTCCTCTTTGGTTTCGCCGATTAAACCCATGATAAAAAAGCAACCGACTTTAATGCCGACTTTTTTGCAGGCTACGACTGCAGCCTCGACCTTTTTTAGGTCAAGATTTTTTTTGGCAACGTTGGAAACGATGTGCTGTATGCCTGATTCGGGGGCAACCCGGATTTTTTTGCAACCCGCACGCTTCATCTTGCGGAGCAACTCCTCGCTAAGTGTGTCAGCACGGATGCCGTTGGGCGTGAACCATTCAAACCGTAAGTCGCGTTTCACGATTAAATCGCATATATCGGCTATGCGTTTGGGGTCCCAGGTCATATTGTCGTCAGCGAAATCTATCTGTTTGATTCCGTAGGTTTTGATGACATGTTCTATCTCGTCAACCACGTTGTTGGGGCTTCGGGAGCGCCATTTTTTGCCCCACACAAGAGAATGTGTACAAAAGACACAACTAAAGGGGCAGCCTCGGCTGGTGATAATTATAGTGTTGGGTTTGGTAATTTCTCCGCGCAAGGGATTTTCTTTGACGACATCGGCATAAACTTGCAGGGGTAACAAGTGCCGGGCGGGCAGGGGCAGGGTATCTAAGTCTTCGATGACATCCCGTCTGCGGTTTAAGACGACTTTACCATTTTTTCTGTAACCTAATCCGTCGATGCTGGCTAAATCGGTTTTTTTCTGCTCCAGCGCCAAAACCAGCTCAGCGAGAGTTATTTCGGGTTCACCGACCACCACAAAATCCGCCTCACTACTTTGCAGACAATCTTCCGGGCGGGAGGATGGATGAAGGCCAAACAATACCACTGAGATAGCCTTGTTGATGTTTTTTGTGATGGTAACAACTTCGTAGGCTGTTTTGGACCAGCCTGAAAATGGAATTTCAACGATGACGACATCTGGCTGCCAACTTCTGATGCGGTCTGCGATGGTTTCTGCACTCAAACCCACTCGGTACTTGGTCGCATCCAGCTCCAGCAGGTTTTTCCAGCCTTCAGTAGGCGAGTCGATGATGTTAACTTGATTGTTTCTTTCAAGCACCGCAGCAACGGATGCCAGAACTATAGGTGGAAAAACGTTGGGGCGTCCCCATGCTTTTGGCTGTATCCTTGGTGGATTAATCAAGCAAATCCGCAATACAGACCCTCCTTAAGACAACACGCCTAAACTTTGATTAATAGGTTTGCACAAAATGGGAACCATCTGTTGGAAACGAACGCAACGTTCTATGTTAGATGGCTCAGTCGTTGAACAGGCCTATCTTTAGGAGTCATGCTAGATATAGTGTATCACCGCTTTATCTGCATGGAACTCCATTTCGGAATTCGGATAAACCAGATTTATTCTATGTTTACAGGCCTAATCTTGACGGTTTTATCTACAGGGTGTATCGAAAAACAACTTTTTAATTTTAAGACTTATTAGCTTACAAATCGAACATATACCAAATCTAATGCCCATTGGAGCCATGCATTTGCAAAACGACCATATTCTAAAACAGAGAATTCTTGAAGCTAACATCACTGTTCATCGGCAGGAGGCAAAATACTACGAGCGGCTCCATCCTGAAGTTTATAGCAGAAAAGAGCAGAAGCGTATAGTAACCAAGCTCAGAGAAGTTGATCGGCTTATTGGAAACAGCAAAAAAAATGCTTTAGATGTGGGAGCGGGAACCGGCAACTTAACCGGCAAACTGCTACAGATGGGTTATCATGTAACGGCCATAGATATTTCAGCGGAAATGTGTGATATTCTCAAAAAAAAGTATTCGTCCTTTCTTGGTAACAGATTAACGGTGATTAATTCACCCGTTGAAGATTTAACTTTTGAGCGGGACACATTTGATTTAGTCACCGGCTACTCGGTGCTACATCATCTGCCTGACTACACAGCCGCGCTTCAAACGCTTACAGGCCTGCTCAAGAAAGGTGGTGTGATCTACATCGACCATGAAGCCTCACCTTTCTACTGGACAAGCGAACGCAGTATGTTGGCAGCGGTAATCAAGGGCTTCTATCTGCATTCTAACCCCATAATCAATAGCTTATATTTCCAAGTCACCGGCTTGAGGGTTCCCATGATAGATTATACCCTCTCAGACTACTGGTTCAAAAAAGACCACACCTTAAACCATCAAGACATAGAAACAGTGTTTAGGCAATCGCACTTTGTCTATTATAAGCGTATAGATTATTACCAGAACGCAACGTGGACACCTAATCCCCTGTTCTATCCATACCGACTGATCTGTAAACCCGAAATGAGTTACTGGATAGCCAAAAAATAAACCCGAAAAACAGAAGTTCATATCTCGTTTTTGTAGAATACGATTCTACTAAATATCAAACCACTGATAGTGAAAACAAGAAAAGGTTATCATAATAGCCTGTGAATTTACCGATAGCAAAACAACAGATAAAACCGTGTAGACGGCAAATACTCAAAACGTGTAGATTTTGGTAAATACCTTGTTTTTGAAGAGGGTATGGGTAGTTCAAGGTTGGATCCTACTGATTGGGAAGAGGGATACAGCGTTTCTAAACTGGAGCTAACTTTTAGGGCAAAGAGTTAAATGTTAACTTGATGCAAATGTTGACCAATTGAATAATAGAAGCATACACTTCAATAGTTCAATAAAAATTTGGAGAAAAAGAAAAAATGCAAACATCAAAAAATAAAATATTGACTACTTTGATTGCGATATCGCTAATTATAACAATCGGAACACCAATTGTACTGTTACAGAGCACAACCGCACACTCACCTCCATGGAACATTCCCACCTACGCTTTCCTCGCCGTCGAACCCAACCCCGTCGGTGTCGGCCAATATGTCAACGTTGTTATGTGGGCTGGCCTCGTATTACCGGGCGCTACCGTTGGAAACGAAGTCAGATTCCACGATTATAAACTGGTAATAACCCATCCTGATGGGCACAACGAAACCATGACATGGCCTATTGTTACTGACACAACTTCAACACAGTTCATTCAATTTACACCTAAAGAAGTCGGCACATACTCATTTGTATTTAGCTACCCTGACCTAAACTACACTTGGAGCGCTTCATCTACATATAGAAATGACGTTTTCTTAGGTGCCACAAGTAAAACCATAACGCTGACGGTACAAGAAGAACCCCTGCCAGATGCAATAACCAGCTATCCCCTTCCAACAGAATATTGGGCACGTCCCATCGAAGGACAAAATACTGACTGGTGGTCTGTTGCATCTAACTGGCTTGGCGAATCTCACCCAAGCATCGCAAACGGCATCAGAGTTCAACCTGACGGCATCGCCCCCAACAGCGCCCACATCATCTGGACAAAATCCATCGATGAAGGCGGAGTGGTAGGCGGAAGCAAACTCGGCAACGAAGGTAACATGTTCTTCTCAGGCCTCGCATACCAAGCAAGATTTGCTAATCCCATCATCATGAACGGAAGACTCTTCTACGGGTTACCAGTACAGAACACTCCCTCAGGCGGAGGCTACATGTCTGTCGACTTACGCACAGGCAAAGAATTATGGTACAGCGACAAAATTGGTGTGAGCGGCAGTTCTGCACCAAGCTTTGGCTACCTCTACGACTTCAACAGCGAAAATCAGCATGGCGTTGTTCCACCCGGTATGCTTTTCACAAACAACTTCGGATATGGATATGACCCCGTCACAGGACAACTCAGAATCAACGTCACAGGCGTTCCCTCGGGCACAGCAAATATGGGACCCAACGGAGAAATCCTACGCTACCAGCTAGATATTGGAAACCGCTGGTTAGCTCAGTGGAACTCTTCTAAGGTCATCTGGCCAGTTTCAGGCACAGCCATCGGTCAACCGGCAACAGCAGTCGCAAATCTAGCTTCCTGTTACGATTGGAACATTACCATCCCCTCATCCATACCTACCGGCACTTCAGCACAATTCGCATTATACAATGACATACTAGTGGGCAGCACCAGCTTACCATCATTCGCTGATTTCCAAACCCCAAATCCCTACACCATGTGGGCAATCAGCCTAAAACCAGAAAACCGTGGAGCACTACTGTGGATGAAAAACTATTCAGCACCAGATGGCGTTACCCGAAGACTGCCAACGGTTGACCCAATAAACCGTGTATTTGTCCTACGGGACAAAGAAACCATGGTTTTCCAAGGCTATAGCTTAGATAACGGCAACTACCTCTGGACAACCAAACCAATCGCAGACGTTTCTGACTATGAATACTTCGACGGAACCTTCGCAGGTCAACTATTCATGATTGCCTACGGGCGCCTCTACCACGCGGGTATGGGTGGAGTAGTCTATGGTTATGATACCAAAGATGGCTCTCTACTGTGGACAAACGGCAACGATCGGTCTAACCCCAAAAACAGCACGTCCTCTGGCTTCCAAACAGCATACGGATACTACCCGCAATTCATCACCCTAGTTGCTGACGGCAAAGTATATGTTGAAACAGGCGAACATTCACCCGACTCACCCCTCTGGAAAGGCGCAAAACTACGTGCACTCAACACAACCACCGGTGAAGAACTCTGGAGTATAATGGGCTACGGAGGCTTCCCAGGACGTACATACGCTGCAACCGCAGACGGTGTCTATGTATTTAACAACTGCTACAACCACCAAATCACCGCAATCGGCAAAGGCCCAAGTGCATTAACAGTCGAAGCACCCATGACCTCGACTGCACTTGGTAACTCCATAGTAATCAGAGGAACCGTTATGGACATTTCCGCAGGAACACAACAACCAGAACAGACAGCAAGATTCCCCTCAGGTGTACCAGCAGTCTCTGATGAGAGCCAAGGCGCATGGATGGAATATGTCTACATGCAAAAACCCCGCCCATCCAATACAGTTGGTGTTCCAGTTACCATCAGCGTTGTCGACAGAAATAACAACTACCGAGAAATCGGTGAAACAACAACCGCTGACGGATTCTTCAGCATCAACTGGAAACCAGACATCGAAGGCGCATACACAGTCTACGCCTCATTCGCAGGCAGCGAATCCTACTGGCCCTCAAACGCAATCTCCTCATTTGTTGTTGACCACGCACCTGCAACACCCGAACCACAAACACAAACCGCCCCGTCACCCATTGAAACCTACATCCTATCAGGTGTAGCCGCAATCATCATAACCATAATAATTGTAGCCATAGTTCTCTTGATGGCAATCAGAAAACGGCCATAAAAAAGGTCAAAAACCAACCTTTCTTCTTTTTTGTTACTTACGTATGGCATGATTTTATACGCCACAGTTAACGTTATTTCTGATAACTTTCCATGTTTACATTTGAAAATATAAAAGAAAAGGTTATTTGTGTTGGAGCGCTGCCACAATGGCTAAGGCGGCAACAACCAGCAGTATAACGACCACTGAGTAGAGCCAGTTGATGGTAAAGACAAACCAAGCACCGCCCACGGCGAGCGTTATCAGCCCAAACATAATGGTGCTGAAGCCACTACGCTCATACCGTTCAGTTTTACCCATACGTATGGCACCAAGGGCAAGCAACCATAAACCACAAAACACGAACACCACCGGCACAATCAGTGTCCAATTGATGAACCCGACAGCGTGGAACAGTATGGCAACTGTGATAGCAAGAAAGAAAAAGCCGAGGGTCAGCAGGGTTCGTTTTTGTTCAGAGCCCATGACTTTGACGCCTAGCTGGTTTTGTGTCCACATTCTGGGCAGAATTTGCTGTGAGCGGGGATAGATTTGCCACAGTTGGGGCAGGTCATCGCCTGCTGGCTTGGCGGAGTGAGGTTAGTTCCGCAACTGGGACAGAATTTGCTGGTCGCGGGCACTTTTTCTCCACATTTAGGACAGATAACTAGGGCCGCCGCTGGCGCTACTTGGGGGGCTCCTTGTTGGTTCATGATTTGTGGGATAAGTACCATACCTGCACCCATCGCTCCTGAGCCGCCACCTTTACCAAGAGATTCGGCTGAGCTCTTCAAAGTCTCCATGCGTAATACGTCGCCGGCTGCGGTGTTACCAGTTTTAAGCCAGAAGAGGCGTTCTCGGTATTCGGGCGTGGTATCGATACCTTCGAAGCGGAGGTCGGTGAGTTCGATACCGACACGTTTGAAGTAGTCGATTAGCGTATTTTTGACGATACTAGAAGTTTCGTTTAAGCGAGTGAATACGGATACAAGGTCATAGTGACTGAGTTCGGTGATGATTTTTTCGTTAAGAAAGCCACGGAGGAAACTGTTGACACTATCAGTGGTGTAGGCTTTTTGTCCGCCGATAACTTCGTTAACAAACAGGGTAGAGTCGGCTACTTTGAACCAAAACTGGCCATATACCTGTAGGGGTGCAAGCTCGGTGGTCTGCGCGCGTGTTCCCCATTTGCCGGCGAATATTTTGGTACTGATGAATAAGACCGTGGATTTGAACGGTTTATTGCCGCCAAACCCTGCCAGTCTTGTCAGTAAACCGGTAAGCAGGGGCAAATTTAGGGTGGTTAGAGTGTGCCTGCCGGCTTGGAACACGTCATAGGCTTTGCCATCACGGAAGAACACTGCCAACTCGTATTCGCGGACAATAAGCTGGGCACCCCATGTTATGTCCTCTTGGGGGTAGCGCCAGACAATATCATCTGCACCAGCGTTTGTCCATTCAATAACTTGTGGCATTAGACATGCACTCCTTTGATGACCTCTTGGCGTTTATCAAACACGTCTTCGAGTAGCTCGAATTTGTCGGTTACGGTTTGAATTTTGTCTTTAAGGTTGGTGTAGTCACCGTCTATGAGCTGAGCTTTTAGTGTGTCAATTTGGTCGGTTAAGGTGTTGACACTGTCAATAAGCTGGTTATCGTAGGCTATCATGCGGTCAAGGTTTTCTTCTTGGATTTTAACTATGTCAAAGAAGCCTGCGTAACCGTATGATGCATGGTTAACTTTTTCGGTTATGCGATCCATCTTTGCGGTTAAACGGTCGATGTCGGTTAAGACGTCAAGATAACGTTTATCCGCGATTTTTTGGGCAATCGTTCTGACATTATTTTTGCCTCGAGACAGTTTGAGTGCGAGATGAGTTCTGACTAACTTGTCGGATTCCCGTCGGAGTTCTTTTTCTTTATAGCCGCGGAACCCAGGAAGCGCCGCTACTATGCGCTCAGAAAGCCTCATTTGGCTTTTCGCTTGGGCATACATATCTTTATTTTCGCTCATTTCCACTTCCTCCCATGTTTTCAATTCGTTATAAAAAACGCTCGCTTTTAAATGTTAGCTAGAACTTGCGGTTTGGAATGTCACCCTTAAGGACCATACCTTTTGCGCCGTCGATGATTATCTGATAGAGGTTACCCTTATACTCATACCTGATGAACCATACAGGCGCATGTAGATACACCAGCTGTTTGAGTGTTACAGTGGTAGAGGCTTCAACAATGCGATCGATATCCTGCTGGAGCAGAAAACGATGATGGACATCAATCTGCTGGCGTGCAACCACCAATGCCTGGTCTCGTTCCATCTCACTGTTTAGCAGTTTAGCGAAGCCTTCGATCTTGCGGAAATCATAGGGCACTTTGCCCTCCAAGGGAACGTTGTAGGCACGAGTAGGAAAATCTGAGGCCTGCCTTGCCAGCACTAACCAATTGTATTCCTTTTTGATTTCGCCTTCTTTAACTATTGGGGGGGCTATACGTTCAAAGATACCCTTGTATTTGGTTGAGGCCTCCACAGACGCTATCCAAAATGGCAGGTAGGTGAGGTTTTTTTCGATAATTTTGGACTTCTTTGCCAAATCACTGGGTTTCATGAAGCCCGAACGCATCCAGTCCCGCACTAGATCCTCCATCTGCGCAGGGGTGTAGCGATTGGGAAGAACAGAATGCTCAAAGTTGAAGGCTTTCCCGGTTTCTATAACGGTTGTGAAACCACAGTACTTGCAGGTAGCTATGATTTCGCCTGGCTTGAACTCCACAGGTGCACCGCAATGCGAACAACTGATGTTCTGAGCCACAGCCATGTTTGCTTATACCTTCAATAGTTTTTCTCGTTTGAGAATTTCTCTGGCAACAATGACACCGGAGGCGGAGGCTTGTATTAAGCCACGGGTGACGCCCGCGCCATCACCGATTGTGAACATGTTCTGGATTCGACTTTCCAAGGCATGATTTAGTTGCAGATGAGACGAATAGAATTTGACTTCGACACCATATAGCAGGGTTTCTGGCGATGCGGCTCCGGGGACAATTTTGTCAAGGGCTTCGAGCATTTCACGGATGTCAGTTATGTAACGGTAGGGTAAGACAAAGCTGAGGTCACCGGGGGTAGCGTTTTTGAGGGTGGGAGTGACAACGCTGTGAGTTATGCGCTCTGGCGTACTACGCCTACCGTGGTTGAGGTCACCGAGACGCTGCACCATGACACCGCCACTGAGCAGGTTGCTGAGCCGCGCGATGTATTTACCGTATGCAATAGGCTCTTTGAATGGTTCTGTGAACTGGGTGCTGACTAGAATCGCAAAGTTGGTGTTAGCGGTTTTAGTTTCTGCCTGGCTACCGCCGTTGACGGTTAGGACACCGTCGTAGGATTCGGTGGTGACTTCGCCATAGGGGGAAACACAGAAGGTACGGACTTGATCATCGAATGACCTAGAGAAGTAAACCAATTTTGGTTCATAGAGGACTTTGGTAAGTTTTTCCATAACCGAAGCCAGCAATTCGACACGGACGCCGATGTCTACGGGGTTGTTAACGGTTTTTAAGCCGCGGACCTGTGCTTCAGTTTGCAACCACTCAGCACCGCTTCTGCCCGGTGCGATAATCACATATTTAGCCGCGATTTTTTCGCCGTCCACGGTTTCAATGCCTTGGATGATATTGTTTTCGGCGATAAGCCCCTTTACGTCAGTTTTGGGCATAAATGTGATTTTGTTGCCGAGGTATTCCCGCATGCGTTTGAGTGTTTCTAGGCAACGGTCGGTGCCCATGTGTCGAACTTCTTGTTTGATAAGTTTTAATCCAGCCAATGATGCTTGGCGTTCGATTTCATCGACTTGTTTGATGTCGATACCGTAGACTTCTTTGCTGGCACCGAATTTAAGGTAGATTTCATCGCAGTACTTGACGAGATCTTGTAGTTCTTTGGTGGAGACGTATTGGTTTAACCATCCGCCGACTTCGGTGGATAGGGTGAGTTTACCATCGCTGTAGGCGCCTGCACCGCCCCAACCTGAGAGTACTGCGCATGGTTCGCAGTTAACGCATTCAAAGCCGCGTTTTGAGGGGCATTTGCGTTTGTCGATGTCTGTGCCCCGGTCAATAACAAGGACGTTAAGGTTTGTATATTCGGTTAGTTCTAATGCTGAGAAGATGCCTGCGGGGCCTGCGCCCACGATAATTACGTCATATTTCAAAGGCCTATATCCCTCTGGAACCCAAAAGTAGATACCGCAGCTCACATATAACTGTTAGCGCCATTTGTTGCTTGGATTAAACTGGCGTACTTTGTATTTTTAGGATACATATCTTAAACATTTAATATCTAAAGTGTTTCTATTATCACGGGATGTGTTATGGCTAAAGATGAAAATGCCGAAGGTATGGATGAATTAATCAGTGACTTCAGTCGCTTCTATATACTCACCATACTCTACAAGGGTCCCACTCACGGCTACAACATCATAAGTCAATTTAAATACCAAGTCAAAAAAGAAATTAGCCCCAGCCTCGTCTATCCCTTTCTCCAGCAACTCGAAGAAAAAGGCTACGTCAAACATACCGCAAAGATGGTGGGAGAGAAGAAACGTAAAAATTTCGAGTTAACTGAAACAGGCAAAGAACTCTGCACCAACCTCTTCAAACGCTTTGTCGAACTTATCTCCACCGCCATTGAACCCCGCCTTCACGGCTGTACCCACTGTAACTGCAAAATCTACGAAGGCGTCTATCACGAAACCATCAACGGTACCGAAAGGACGTTCTGCTGTATCCACTGCGCTCAATCATACAAACAAGCAAGCAATTTAGAAAACCGCTAAACAGACAAACAGGTTAAAGTATTCACTTTACACCCTTTATTTTTCATCATACCTAAACAGGCAAAATAAGCACGCCGCTATAGGTGAAAAATAAAAAAGGACAATATTTAGATAGAAATTATAAGCACCGTCGATACCGGTTTCATGACTACTAGCTAATTATAATAGTATACAGTTTTTGTTTATTGCTACTCGTGACTGAGTTCAGTTAGGATTACTGTGGAATATGCAGATCCAGTTTAGTTTTGAATGCATTACAGAAATGAACGTTAGAAGTATTCTGAAAAAGAAAAGAGTAGCCTCAATGCACTGTACTAATCTTTTATGGCTTCTATAAAACTCATGACGTTCCAGAGTTTAACCCTTGTATAAGGCGGCATGTTGGGGTCTTGAAGTATCTCATCCAACAAGGCAACCGCGTTTGAAGCCTTCACAGCCGGCGTGTATTCGTTACTTTGCAGAGCGTTCATAGCATCTTTGGCGCTTCGGCGTATGTTACGCGGCGTCGTGCTGTCTTCAGAGACTTCACCTAGCACAACCAGTGCCTGCTTGATCTTTGCTTCATATTCTTCAGTTTTCTTCTTACGCACCATAAAATGGTTCCCCGTTTTATTGTCTCTTCGCAGTAATCAAGTTATATATGTATTTATACGTATTTACTTTCAGGGTTTAACATGCAACAAGATAAAGAAGACAGCCCAATCAAGCGCATGGCAGAGTTGCTACGGCAGGGTGCCACCTTAACCGATCTCGCTTGCCCTGTCTGCGCTTCACCACTGTTTCGGCTAAAAGATGGCTTTCTCTGGTGTGCAAAAGACGAGAAAAGAGTTGTTGTAGTCCGAGAAGGCGAAGAACCGCCCAAACAAGCTGTTTCAACACAAAACAGCAACGCCTACGATAAGCTTGAAGCCGTTCTGATGAGTAAAATCGATGATATACAGGACAAAATCGAAGCAACCCAAGATGTAGATGAACTCCAAAAACTTACCCTCGCACTAAGCGAACTGCTAAATAGTGTTGAGAAAATCAAGAAAATGAAGGCTTAAACTCCTCTTGACTCTTGGCTTCTACGATAATTTTCCCCCTAATGCTCACCATACCGAGAGTTATCTCGCCATGGTTTCAAGCCGGCAACTCCAGCAACGCTTAATCCAGTTTTTTGGAGGATTAAACCGACAGAAATTTAGCTTTGAAGAAGTCACTATACCAACAGTACCAGGCGGCGTGGTTATCTTCGAGTTTGGACTGGCAGAAACAGACGGTTTTACCTTTCTCAATGACGCTCAAGCGAAAAAGGCACTTGATTATGTCTCAAAGGAGCAGGCACATATACTGGATTTTTTCTGTGCAATACGCTATTACAAGGACAACTGTGGAAAACTACAGGCGCTAAAATTTGATTACTATATGCTACGGATGATGTTTGGGAAGGGTACCTTTGAACTGCAGGTTTACCATGAGCGAGGCCCCCGTTATCTTTCGCCGCAAGATTTAGCAGAGTTTTTGGCAAATAGCCTCAGCGGCGGCTCAAACCGTAAAATCCTCAAAAAATCAGCCTCAACTGGCAAACATATATAACTATAGAGTTTTTGGTTTCTATAGCCGAAAGCTATATTTTTTACCCAAACGAGAGCAATGGAGGCAAATTTATAGTGACATCAAGAGATGGCTCCATTAAATGTTACCAATCGAAGTATCTGGATTAAAGAAATATTACGGCAACCTCAAAGCTGTCGATGACATCTCCTTTACCGTTAAAGAAGGCGAAGTCTTCGGATTGCTGGGACCCAATGGCGCGGGCAAAACCACTACCATCGAAATCATGGAGGGCCTGCGCGAGCGGGACAACGGAGATGTCAAAATCTTGGGGTTTGACCCGTGGAAAAACGGTTATGAACTGCACAAAAAAATCGGCGTTATCCCTCAGAACTTTACTTTCTTTGAGAAAACCACTCCTCGAGAAGCCATAAACTACTATGCTGACCTCTTCCACGTTAAAGTGGACGCCGACGCTATCCTACGGGAAGTCCTCCTCGAAGACATGGCTAAACACAGCTTCGAAAGCCTCAGCGGCGGACAAAAACAGAAAACCGGTTTAGCCCTCTCACTAGTGAATCAACCGGAACTGCTTTTCCTCGACGAACCCACCACAGGCTTAGACCCCAATGCACGCCGAGCTATCTGGGAAGTCATCCGCAAATTAAAAGCTAAAGGCAAAACCATCATCTTGACTACACACTACCTCGACGAAGCCCAGCAACTCTCTGACCGGGTCGCTATCATGGACCACGGACACATCGTTGCCATCGGTACAACCCAAGAAATCATCCAGCAATACGGTTCCAGCGAGCGTCTAGAAATTAAGGGCAGTCAACGACTTGCAGATTATATTAGAGAAAACACTGAGCTACAGGTAGAGTATAACCCGCAAAGAGGCACAATCACTATACCACTCAAGAAGAGAACTGATGCGTTAGCATCTTTGGCGGCAGCTGAGCAATCAGGCCTAGAGTGGAGCAACATCCAAACCCGCCAAGACAGCCTCGATGATGTGTTCATTAAACTCATCCGTGAACCCCTCGACGGACAGGAAGAAACAGCACCAGAAGCTAAAACAGACAAAAAACGGAGGCACTAAGTGTGGTAAGCGTAAAACGTATCTATGCAGACTTTAAAGTGTTCAGTGTAGGGTACCTTAGGAACAAATTCGGTTTATTCTTCGGTTTAATTTTCCCCGTTGTGTTGATTTTGATTTTTGGAGCCATCTTCGCTGGCGGTGGAGATGGAACAGTTAACGTTTATGCCCAAAACCAAGACACTGGCATTTTTGGGCAAAACATAGGTGACAGTTTCCTCACCGCACTAAACGAATCCACCACCATCAAGGTCATCACGATTAATCCCTCAGATAATTTTGTTGATTTCTTAGCATCTAAATCTGCTTCAGAGGGCATAGTTATCCCGCCAAATTTCTCAGCCGAATATATTGCGGGAAATCAAGTTAATATCACCGTCTATGGCAATCCGGCGTCTAGCACAAGCGGCATAGTTACCGGCACAGTCAATGGATATGCCAACTATTTCAACCTCCAGCGCTTCAATGGCACCGTAGTCATAGGCTTAACCTCAGCAACCATCAACACCCAACAAACCAGCTATGTGGACTTTTTAATTCCAGGTTTAATCGGTTTTTCCATCCTCACCAGTCCCATGTTCTCGCTGGTTAACATATCCAGCGAATACAAGAAAGCTAAACTCTTCAAACAACTCTCCCTTACCCCACTAACCAAAATGGAGTGGCTTACCGCCAAAGTGCTCTTCTACATCCTCTTAAGCGCCGCAGGCTTTCTGCTGATGGTTGGAGTGGGCGTCTTTGTCTTTGGAGTACATGTCACGCTGTCGCCATGGCTGATACCTTTCCTAGTATTGGGTCCCATACTCTTTGCAGCACTGGGTATGCTAGTCGGTACCGTAACCAAGAATCCGGAGACCGCAGGCGTCATCGGCAACATCATAACTTTCCCCATGATGTTTCTAGCAGGCACTTTTTTCCCCATCAGCATTATGCCTGAATACCTGCAGACTGTTGCCCGTGTACTGCCGCTCTTCTACGTTACCGAGGGCTTAAATAACGTCATGGTTTACAACAACATTTCCGCGGCACTGGTTGACATAGCGGTTCTAGGGGTTATAACGCTGGTTATCTTCACCTTAGCAGTAAAACTGTTTAAGTGGAGAGAAGATTAACCGTCTCCCTCTTTTAGTTGTATCCTTCCGTTTTTGTCTGTAAATAAGTAATTAGTCTTTTGCTGAGCTACCAGTGGTTTTTAAGCAGGGCTTTTTTCTGTGTGATGGTTTTCCATCCTGTATTTCTGCTCTGGTACGGCGATGGTTATTTTTGTTCCGGATGATACTGGACCAGTTATCCAGACGTTGCCGCCGATAACCACGTTGTCACCCACCACTGTTTCCGCACCCAAAAGTGTCGCGCCGCTGTAAATGATCACATTGTTGCCGATTGTTGGATGACGTTTGCGTCCCTTGATGATGTTGCCTTTTTCATCTTTGGGAAAACTCAATGCACCAAGTGTTACGCCCTGATAGAGTTTGACGTTATCACCGATTTCTGCGGTTTCGCCTATAACGACGCCGGTGCCGTGGTCGATGAAAAAGTTTCTGCCAATTTTTGCGCCCGGATGAATGTCGATACCGGTTAAGCTGTGCAGGTACTCGCTCATAATACGGGGAATCAGGGGTACGCTACTGATGTAGAGTTCATGCGCTATGCGGTAAGTTGTAATTGCCAAGACGCAGGGGTAGCTTAGGATAACTTCATCGGTACTCACCGCCGCGGGGTCGCCACTGTATGCCGCTTGGATGTCACCGCTGAGTTTACCACGGATTTCGGGTAATCTTTCAAGCAACTCCCGAGCCACCACATTTGCCCGTTTCTGGCATAGATCCTGTGGACACTGATTGATTTTTCGGCAGATATATTTGAGACTCTTCTCGATTTCATCAGTGAGCCGTGTGTAAATTGAGGTCAATTTGATGCCTAAATGGTATTTTACGCTGGCTTTAGTTATTTCTGAATCGCCAAGATAACCGGGGAAAAGAACCGTGAACAAATCTTCCAAAACCTCAATGACGACTTTTTTGCTGGGTAAATCACGTCCTTCGAGATGATCCATACCGCCAAATTTTTCGTAGCTAACCATGAAATCATCGACTAGCTTTGGTATACCCCTTGTCATCCAATCCTGTTCCACCGTATGAGTGGTGTGCATTAGTGTGTCGAGCATACGATCGGGGTTCCAGCAATCAGTATCTTTGTTCTGTTCTATGCAGTCTTTGCATTCTTTAGGCCTGGGTGGATTTACATCCATATCTGTTTCTTCCCTTTCCTCTGTATTGGCGAGAGGGGAATATAAGAGAAGCGTCTGGTTTAAAGAAAAGAAAGGAAAAGAAGATTAGACAGTTGAGGGTGAAGTCGGCTCTTGGAAGAGCCCCATGCTCAGGTAACGTTCACCTGTATCGGGCAGGATAACTACAATGAGTTTGTCCTTGTTTTCGGGGCGTTTGGCAACTTCGATGGCAGCCCAGGTTGCAGCTCCCGCAGAGATTCCTACTAGTAAACCTTCCTGTTTGGCTAATGCACGAGAAGTTTTTAGTGCGTTTTCGTCGGTTACTTTGATGATTTCATCAACGCCGTCCAGATTGAGAACCTCTGGTTTGAAGCCTGCACCGATGCCTTGGATTTTGTGGGAACCTCTCTGCCCACCACTGAGTACTGGCGATGTTGCGGGTTCCACGGCTATGGCTTTAAAGGTGGATTTTTTGGGTTTGATGTATTCTAATACGCCTGTTATGGTTCCGCCTGTGCCGACGCCTGCGATGAAGATGTCGACTTTGCCGTCGGTGTCTTCCCATATTTCAGGTCCGGTTGTTTCACGGTGAACTTGAGGGTTGGCTAAGTTTTTGAATTGCTGGGGGATAAAGCTACCTGGCGTGGAGGCGGCGAGTTCTTCGGCTTTTTTGATGGCGCCGCCCATACCTTCTGGTCCAGGTGTGAGCACGAGTTGTGCGCCGTATGCTTTGAGTAGGCTACGGCGTTCTATGCTCATGGTTTCAGGCATAGTTAGGATGAGTTTATAGCCTTTGACGGCTGCGACCATGGCGAGTCCGATGCCGGTGTTACCAGATGTGGATTCGATGATTGTTGCACCCGGTTTGATTAAGCCTTGGGCTTCAGCGGTTTCTATCATGCTTTTGCAGATGCGATCTTTTATGCTACCGCCGGGATTGAGGGATTCGAGTTTGCCCACGATAAGGGCATTTGTGCCTTCGGTGAGTTTATTTAGACGTATGAGGGGCGTTTTGCCTATTGTGTTTAACACGCTATTGTTTATTGTCATGAGTTCTCACGCTTCATATAACACTGTTATGGAAGTGTTGCTCCTGACTTATTTGTGTAACATTTTGCAAAAAAAACACCGATTCCCGAATCTGTCAAACCCGAATACTACATTTAATTTTATGACATGTTCATCACAGCCAACATGTGAAGCATCAGCCACTAACAGAGTAAGACGCATTGTTTTTTGGGTAATGTTAATTTAGCTGATACTTTGCGTTTTTACGTTATTTCGTGTTAATCTTCCTCAGTAAACTCCTAGTGGATAGGTTTGATTCTTTAATCATATGAACAAACATATCGCCAGCTTGTCCCCTCACCCACTCAACCGTACCCGCAGTAGCTAGAAGAGACCACTTAATCCCATAACGCAAAAGCCGAAAACACAAAAACATAGAGGCCCTTTATCTATTCCTGCTCGCTTGCAGTTGCTGAATTTCATGATAAATATCACTCCAGCAATACACCCGCTTGGTTAAGCCCCGCACGTTTAGGGTCTTATTCCAAGGATGGTCATAGATGAGAATGTTTTTGACCTTACCGCTCCACTCTATGGCTTCCCCCAGCGAGTCCTCCACGATTACATCCAACGGTGCGACATTAGCTTGGTATTTTTTACCCACATCCAGCAGATGCAACTCTGTATAATGGACACCGTTTTCTTTAAGCCACATCTCTGTGGCTTCTCTGAGATGGCCCCACCGACCCGTCAAAAGATAGATGCTATGGCCTTCCTTGTTTAGCTGCTCTAGGGTTTCTTTGGCACCATCATAGAGTGGCAGATTGTCGATTAATATATCCTCGACGAGTTTGGTTTCTTCAGCTTTAGTTATACCAAAAACGACGTTTAGATCATAGCAGTAGATGTCGCTTTCCTTGACCACTACACCGTAGTCTCTTCTGATTCTCTCGATTAGGGGCAAAGAAAAATTGGCGATTACGCCGTCTATGTCAAAGCCTAAATGCACTGCTATTCCTCCAAAGTACCGTACTAACATGCGGGACAACTGTAAATAGCTTATTGCCTAAACTATTCCAAAAAAGGTCTCAACCAAATCTCATAAAGCGAGTTTTCATAGAAGTGCAATGAAAAACGCTATGATCCGAGGTTTTTTCATGGGAGAGCGCATCATCGGCGAGCCGATGCTGGAAGAACCACAAAAACACAAATGTTTTCATAGAAGAGTACACCGTCGGCGGCGCGCCGACGCTGGAAGAACCACAAAAACACAAATGTTTTCATGAGTAAATTGAAAAGGGAGTTAACCCTTGACGACTGCCAACGGTGTGAGCCTAGCGACTTTGGTGGCTATACCGATTTGGTGGCTGACCTCTGCAACCATATCTACGTTCTTGTAGGCGGGGTCTGCTTCTTCTGCGAGCACCGAGGAGCTGGCAGCGCGAACTGTGATACCCCTTTTTTCGAGACTGGCCTTAATATCTCCGCCCCAGAATTGCCTCTTGGCCGCAAAACGACTCATCATGCGTCCAGCACCATGAGCTGTAGATCCAAACGTTAGCTCCATGGCTTTCTGTGTACCCACCAGTATCCAAGAGCTGGTGCCCATGCTTCCGGGGATAAGCACTGGCTGGCCCTCGCTTCGGTAATCTTCGGGTACAGCTTCATGTCCGGCGGGAAACGCGCGAGTAGCGCCTTTGCGGTGAACCCAAACCTTCTTCTGCACACCATCCCCGACATCATGAGTTTCCATTTTGGCAATGTTGTGAGCAACATCATAAACCAGTTTGAGCTCAAACTTTTCGGGGTCTTGCCCGTAGACTTGCTGGAAACTCTGTCTGACCCAGTGCATAATGGCTTGGCGGTTGCAAAAGGCATAGTTGACAGCACATGCCATGGCTTCAACATAGTCTTGGGCTTCTTGGCTGTTGCCGGGTGCACATGCTAGTTCACGGTCGGGCAGACGGATTTTGTACTTCTGCACTGCATGCTCCATCACGCGGAGGTAATCTGAGCAGACCTGGTGACCGTATCCACGGCTACCACAGTGGATCATAACGGTAATTTGTCCCTCGTGGGTGATACCAAAAGTTTTGGCGGTTTTAGGGTTGAAGATTTTGTCTACTTTTTGGATTTCTAGGAAGTGGTTACCGCTACCTAGCGTGCCGATTTGGCTTAAGCCTCGGTTTTTGGCGGTTTGGCTAACTTTGTCGGGGTTGGCATTAGGCATGTGACCGTTTTCTTCGCAGTGTTTGGCGTCTTCTGCCCAGCCTATACCGCGGTCAATGAGCCACTGAACGCCTTCAATGGCGAGTGTGTCAAGGTCACGGCTGGTGATGGTTAGGTCTTTTCTGCGGCTTCCTAAACCTGAGGGTATGTTGTGGAAGATTGCTTCGGTAAGTGGTGATAGTTTAGGGCGGACTACCTCTTCGGTTATATTGGTTGCGAGTAGTCGAACACCGCAGTTGATGTCGTAGCCAACACCACCGGGGCTTATGACACCGTCTGTGTAATCGGTTGCCGCGACGCCTCCAATTGGGAACCCGTAACCTTCATGACCATCCGGTAGTGTGATAGAGTGTTTGTAGATGCCGGGCAGTTGTGCCACGTTGCTACATTGCCAAAGTGTACGGTCAGTTTGCATCTTTTCTAGCAATGCTTGATTGGCAAAAATTATGCCGGGAACGTTCATCTGTGGTTTGTACTTGGGAATCTGCCACATGTAATCGTTTATTTTTTCAAGAGACACCCGTTCAGGGGCAGGCCTGCTTTCATTTTCGCCCAAACCAGTTCAACCTTCAGAACAAGAGCTGAAGCAGATTATTAAAACGTTTATGGCTGTGCCTTTGTCTGTTTGTTTTTGGTGTATTCGATGAATCCTTGAATGCAGTTTTCCAGCATTGTTTTTTTGTAGATCGGGTGATTTTGGATGTAATTGGCGATTTTTGTCATGGCAGGGTCTGTTTTGATGATGATGTTTCGAATTTCCTCTAAGCTTAAATTCGCTTTTACACCCGCTTCTGTGACATCTGCCCAGAGTTGCAGTTGGGTCTTGTAAGCTTTAAGCCGGTTAATTGCATTATCCGCCCGCCCAAAATGGCTGAAGTAGAGCTCGGTTGGGTTGAGGGCGATAAGTTTATCAAGCGACACCAGTGCCGATTCGAGATAGAACGGCGGAGGTGTTGTGGGAACAACCACGTTACATTCGGGCAGGTATGTGCCTGCAGCATCGCCAGGAAAAACGCCCCCGTTGAAGCTTTCTTGGAAGCTGATGTTGTGTGAAGCGTGTCCCAGAGTTTCAAGGGCTACAAGTTTACCGTCGTTACCCAAATCGAATATACCCTCAGTTATTGGGATTATGCGGTTTTTGGGGACTGGCTCAGGTTTACCGAAGACTTTGCTGACGTAACCTAAGACGGCTTGACTAGAGGACCAGAGGCGTTCGGGATCGATTAAGTGAGCGGCCCCCCGGGGGTGGACGAGGACTTTGGCGTTGGGTAGGGATTTGAGCAATGTGCCTGCGCCGCCACCGTGATCAAGATGAATATGGGTTACTGCGATATACTCTATATCTTTCGGTGCTATACCCAGCTCATGTATGCCACCGAGGAGATTGTGCACTGAGTTGGTTGGACCGGATTCGATGAGCATAGGTTTTGAGCCTGCTATGATATAACTACAAATGAGCTGTTTGAAGCCGCCGGTGTCGAGTTCGACTTGGTAGAGGTTTTTCCCAATTTGTTTTGTGTACATCATATCCCTCGAAAGATGATGTTAACTATAGTCGGGCATAAAAGCAGTTAGTTCACACAATGCCGCTATATAATGGATAGGCGGGTGTTTTTAAGCGAGCCTCTTTGGCTGTTTGTTGCCATAAATTCGGATAAGGGCATAATTGATTATTGCTACGGCTATCACTATACCAAATCCACCGCCAAGATAGGCATTGTTTGAGATGACACCAATTGTTGACAGGTAGAAAAGTAATACAATCGCCGTAATGCTACAGACGAACATCAAAATTTTTGTGATTCTTAGGCTATTTGATTTTTGCTCTTTTTCAGTCACTGTTTCATCACTTAGATGCTTATCTGGAACATCAAGCGTTCCACGAGTTCCTTGTAACGGTTGCGAATCGTAACTTCTGTGACCTGCGCAATTTCTGCGATTTCCCTTTGCGTCTTGCGTTCGCCCGTCAGCACCGAAGCAACGTAACTTGCTGCAGCTGCTATACCGGTGGGCCCTCTGCCGGATGTCAGTTTGAGCTCTTTGACAGCCCCCAGAATTTTGTGGGCGATCTCTTCCACTTTACCTTGCATGGTAAGCTGATTGGAAAATTTGGTGATATACTGGCTGGGTTTTAGCGGCGGAATTGAGTAGTTGAGTTCCCGTATGAGAAAACGGTAGCATCGCCCAATCTCCTTCTTACTCACAGTTGTAACCTGTGAGATTTCATCTAGAGTTCTGGGCAGTCCGCATTGTCTACATGCCAAATAAAGTGCGGCCGCCGTGACACCTTGAATCGACCGGCCTCGGATGAGGCGTTCCTTTACCGCTTTACGGTAGATAACAGAGGCTGTTTCAAGGATGTTTTTGGGTAAGTTGAGGTTGTTGGAAATCTTTGTAATTTCGGAGAGCGCAAATGCCAAGTTGCGTTCGGTTGCGTCGGAAACCCTGATGCGGCGTTGCCATTTCCGCAGGCGGTAAACCTGCGCTTTTTGGCCCGGTGAGAGGCTTTTGCCATAGATATCGCGGTCATGCCAGTCGATGGTTGTGGATAATCCTTTATCGTGGATAGTATAGGTGAGAGGTGCGCCAACGCGTGTGCGTTTCGAGCGTTGTTCCTCATCAAAAGCCCGCCATTCAGGCCCGCGGTCAGCAAGTTTCTGTTGCACAACGATACCGCAGTCCATGCATACTATTTCGGCGGCTTCGGAATCATGCATAAGTCGAGTACTTCCACATTCGGAACAAATCCGTGTTTTGGGGGTGTCTGTTTGCACTGCAGTTTTGTCTTCTACGGGGATATGTAATTTGGTATCTCCGCTCATTTCTTTCGTTTGCTCCGTTGCGGTTTTGAGAGAAGCAAATATACGGGTTTGTTCACTAAACTGGCAGGTTCCCTAACTGTTGGTTTAATCACCGCATAGGGAGCTGAGACTGGCCCAATAATATCGAAAATTTTACCGATAACATTTAGGTTCTCATCAACAACTTCGGAGCCGATTTTTGGAGGGGCCTCTGCTTTTACTATAACGTTTCCTGAAGGAGATATATTTGTTAGTTTACCCAATCTTTGCAAATGTTTTTCCCCTCTCAAAAACATGTAGGTAGCCGCAACTTGGGATTTAAAGGTTTCTGGGTTGCAAATAAAGCGGAGGGACAAGTATGCAACTTTAGTGCAGAAAGCTTATTAAAGATGAAAGGGGGATAAGACTGTGCCTTAAAAAAGGGTGAGGCTAAGAAATATGTCTAAACCATTTTATGTAAAATATGAAGCCCCAAAAGAACTCGTGGATGCAGCCTATGAAGCCCTAACGCTTGCTTCAAAATCAGGATCAGTTAGGAAAGGAACTAACGAAGCCACCAAAGCTGTAGAGCGTAGCCAAGCAAAACTCGTTGTCATTGCCGAAGACGTTGACCCACCAGAAGTCATCGCGCATCTGCCATTACTCTGTGACGAACGCAAAATTCCATACGTGTTTGTGCCAAGCAAAGAACAGCTCGGCAAATCCATCGGTATTGATGTTCCATGCGCAGCAACATGCATCATGAGAGAAGGAGAAGCAACCGGCTTAATCAAAGAAATCGTGAACCGCATCGATCAGGTTAAACGAGGCACTCAATAATATGAGTAGCAAAGAAACATCTGATGAACTAACACCCTCCGAAGTTATTCAAATCATCGGCCGTACAGGTGTAACCGGGGAAATCACGCAGGTTCGTGTCCGCATCATGGAAGGCAGAGATAAAGGTCGAATCATTACACGCAACGTTAAAGGGCCCGTCCGCGTTCAAGATATCCTGATGCTCCGGGAAACCGAACGGGAAGCAAAGAAAATTACAAGATAAATCTGATAGGAGAAATTTGTCATGCCAAAACCGAGAAAATGTTCGTTCTGTGGTGCTGATTTCCCAGCTGGCACAGGCATGATGTACGTTAAAAATGACGGCTCGATCCTTTGGTTCGACTCTAGTAAATGTAAGAAAAGTAGCCTATCATTTAAACGCGATGCACGCAAACTCAAATGGACTCAGTACTTCGGCAAGGAAGAAAAGGGCAAAGGGTAATCCTGCAGACAGCGTCTATGTCTCAACCCAAATTTTTCCTTTTTTAATTCGTGTTTATCCTCTTTGGATGAAGATCATAATTTTTTAGGTTACTATATATTGTTGTGTCATTATTTTGGACAAATGATATTTTGAGTGGCTGATAAAAGGAATCAACGAGGGTATGAAAAGTCAAAATCCACAGAGCAAACTCTTTTCGGCACTGTTTCTGTAGGCTGACATGGAGGATTGTAGGACTGAATTGGAGCTAAGGGCGGGTTATCCACGAGGGCAATCACCGACAAATTATTCTGGAAGCGGAGAATTTTGTCTTTGCTTATTTTTTTGGGGGATTTATGGCTAGGTAATATTTTGGCAATACTATTGTGTCTTAAGTTGTCTGTTAAAAGAGTTACGAAAACCAGTCATAGACAGAGGTTATTTTAATCATTAAAGCCGCCATATTTCCGTTTTTCGTAATAAAAATCTGAAAAACGTAAACTTTAAATATTGTATATAGCACTCAATACCTATTAAGAAGGAATTTAAATGGCAACATTCAACGGCTGCTACACCGCATTAATAACCCCTATGACCCCTAACCGTCAAGTAGACTACGACGGATTACAACAGTTAATAGATTTCCAAGTAAAAAATGGCGTTAGAGGCATTCTTGCCGTCGGTACAACCGGCGAATCGCCCACGCTGGACTGGAATGACCACAGTAAAGTCATAGAGAAAACCCGCGAATACGTGGGAACCCAGTGCTTAACCATCGCAGGCACAGGCAGCAATAGCACACAAGAAGCCATCGAAGGCACCCAGCACGCCAAGAATGCAGGCGTAAACACCGTGCTCCTCGTCGACCCCTACTACAACGGACCCAGTTCCACAGAAATCCGCCGAGAATACATTGAACCCATCGCCAGTCGCTTCCCCGAAGTCCAAATCATACCCTACATCATTCCGGGCAGAACCGGCACCCAGCTCCTGCCCCAAGATCTCGCCATCCTCCACACCCAGTACCCAAATGTACGCTGCGTCAAAGAGGCAACAGGCGACCTCAAAAACATGGAATTAACCCGCAAACTCTGCGGAGAAAACTTTGATATCCTAAGCGGGGATGATGACAAAACCTATACAATGATTATTTCCCCTGACATCGGTGCCAGCGGCGTCATCTCGGTCGCATCCAATGTAGCACCCAGAGCACTATCAGATATGGTACAATATGCGCTCGATGGCAATGATGAAGCCGCCAGCATAATTGCCCAAGCACTTCAACCCCTCTTCAGCATCATAACCATTAAAACCACTGAACAGACACCATACGGACCCGTAGCATACAGAGCCCGCAACCCTATAGCAATCAAAACATTGATGAACGTATTGGGTATACCATCGGGCCCATGCCGCCAGCCGCTGGGCAAAATAACGCCAAACGGACTCGAAATTATCCTATCCGCCGCACGTAAGGTCCATAAAGCCAACCCCCAAATCCTCCAGCCAATCGCCGACCATTTCGGCGTCGACTTAAATGACCGACTCTACAACACCAAGTACCTTGAGGGCCTCACCTATGCTTAAGCTCTGTGTTGCAGGCGCAACAGGCAGGATGGGCCAAGCCATAATCGCTGAAGCCACCACCAAAGGACACCAAATCACAGGCGCCACAGAAGCCCCAAACAACCCAGCAGTAGGTAAATCTCTGCGTGACTTCGGCTTCAACTCTGACATAAAAATCTCCGCAGACATCAAGAAAGCCATGGGGGATGCTGATGTATTCATCAGTTTCACCACTCCAGCCGCCGACTTAATCAACATTCCAATCGCCACTAGCTTTGGCAAACGTATAATCCTGGGCACCACTGGCTTCACAGCGGAACAGAACAAACAGATTATAGCAACGATGTCGGACAAAGTTCCTGCGGTGTTCTCGCCCAACTATAGCATCGGTGTTAACATCCTCTTTAAACTCGCCGAACAGCTCAACGCCTTCCCACAAAACTATGATTTCAGCATAAATGAAATCCACCACATCGACAAAAAAGACGCCCCAAGCGGCACCGCAAAAAAGCTCAGCGAAATCATCAGTAGTGTGCGAGGCTACACTAAAACGATTTCTGGCAGAGAAGGCATAAGCCCCCGCCAACCACAGGAACTGGAAGTCACCACGTTCCGCGCGGGAGGCATCGCAGGCATCCATGACCTTATCGTCGCTGGACCAAATGAAATGCTTCGCATCGAACACACCGCTTTTAACCGCAATGTGTTCGCTCAGGGTGCAGTATATGCCGCTGAGTGGCTGAGCCACCAAGCAACACCCAAAATATACAGCATGGCTGATGTGCTGGGATTAAACTAAATCCCAAAAGCACCCGTTAACTTTTTATCAAGTTACATAATAGAAAACTGTTAGGAAGAAACGACATGTCCAATAAGCGTAGAGTCGCCATTTTAGGCGCAACCGGAGCCGTCGGGCAACGCTACATTCAACTCCTGCAGGGGCATCCATGGTTTGAGATTTCGGTGCTTGCTGCTTCTGAGCGGAGCGCCGGCAAAAAATTCAAAGACGCCACCACTTGGCTGATGGAGACAGATATGCCTAAAGAAATCGGCGAGATGCCGGTTGCCAACATAGATGTCAAATCAGCAGAACAGACAGGTGACTTCGACTTAGTCTTTACATCACTCCCTAGCGACTCGGCAGGACCAACGGAAAACGAATTCGGCGCCCGCTATCCAGTATTTAGCAAAGCCAGCGCCCACCGTATGGACAAAGACGTGCCCTTGATTATTCCCGAAATCAACCCGGACCATATTGAGCTTGTTAAGGTACAACAGAAGAAACGCAACTGGAAAGGTTTTATCACAACAGATCCCAACTGCAGTACCATAGGCATGACCCTTACATTAAAACCGCTTATGCAGTTCGGCATACAACAGGTTATGGTAACCACAATGCAGGCGCTCAGCGGCGCAGGCTACCCTGGCGTATCTTCATTGGATATCATCGATAATGTAATTCCCTACATTTCGGGTGAGGAAGAAAAGATGGAAACTGAAGCTCTAAAAATCTTGGGCTCCTTTAACGGAGTAACTATCGATTATGCAGAATTCCAACTTAGCGCAAGTTGCAACCGTGTCAACGTCAAAGATGGGCATCTCGAATCTGTTTTCATAAAACTCGACAAAGAACCATCTCTCGAAGAAGTTGAAACAGCACTCACAAAGTTCAAAGGTGAACCACAAAAACTCAAACTGCCCTCTGCACCAACACAACCCATAATTATCCGCCATGAAAAGAACCGCCCTCAGCCCCGATACGACCGAGATGCAGGACAAGGACAGAGCGTCGTGGTTGGCAGGTTGCGGAAAGACCCCCTCATGACTCTGAAGTACATGTGTCTGAGCCACAACACAATCCGCGGAGCCGCCGGCGGAGGAATACTGAGCGCAGAACTCTATGTAGTGAAAGGCTTAGCATAAACACTCATGATTTATTCGATGAAAATTTGGTGAAGCTTATGGTTAAGAGAAAACTTCGTGACCCCCTAGAAGATCATAAAGGAATCCTCTACTTTGATGGCGTCTCAACAGCCGAACTATCCAAAACCTACGACACTCCGCTCTATGTGATAAGCGAGAAACGCATCCGAGATAACTATAACCGCCTCTATAGCGCCTTGGTTAACAACTACAAGTATGTACGTATCTATTACGCCGCTAAAGCCAACACAAATCTCAACGTGCTTCGCATTCTGCAGTCTCAGGGTGCATACCTCGATACGGTAAGTCCCGGCGAAGTGTTTTTGGCACTCAGTAGCGGCTTTACACCTGATCGCATCCTCTTCACGGGCACAAACGTAAGAAACGACGAATTAAAGATGCTTGCCGACGCTAACATCACCATAAACGTAGACTCCCAATCTGAAATTGATCGCCTCCTCAAAATCTCCGTTCCCCAAATTCTCTCAGTGCGCGTCAACCCCGAAGTCGGCGCTGGGCATCACAACCATTGCATCACCGCAGGTCCAGAATCCAAGTTCGGCCTCTGGGAAGAAGAAGTCATTCAAGCCTATGCCATCGCCCAACGCGCTCGCGTGGAACGCTTTGGCATCCACATGCACATTGGCTCAGGCATCCTTGATCTCGAACCCTATGTGCTGGCAGTGGAAAAGTTGCTGGGTATAGCCAAACGGGTGCATAAAGAAGTCGGTATAGACTTTGAATTCATCGACATAGGTGGAGGCTTTGGCGTCCCCTACAAACCTGAGGATAAAGAACTTGACCTTCAGGAATTCTCCAACAAAGTCGTCAACCTATTTAAGAACAAAACCAAGGATTACGGACTGGGCAAGCCGTTTCTCTTTGTGGAACCCGGCCGATATCTCGTCGCCGACGCCGGCATCCTCTTGACAACTGTAAACACTATAAAAGTTACGCCCAACCGCAGATTCGTCGGGGTAGACGCCGGCTTCAACACACTGATACGCCCTGCAATGTATGGTAGCTACCATCCTATATTGGTTGCCAACAAACTAACTGCAACTGATAAAGAGCCCTGCGATGTAGCAGGTCCGATCTGTGAATCGGGGGATCTGCTCGCAAAAGATCGCCCATTACCTGAAATAGCCGAAGGTGACCTCCTAGCAGTCCTCAATGCCGGCGCTTACGGCTACAGTATGAGCAGCCAATACAATTCGCGCCCAAGAGCGGCAGAAGTTCTCATACGTGGAGGCAAACCCTTGGTTGTCAGGGAACGTGAACAACTAAAAGACTTAGTAACCAATCAGAAAGTACAGGGCGACACTTGATGAAGTTTTGGAAGATGCATGGCTTAGGAAACGACTACATCGTCATGGATAATCGTGAAGGAAAAATCAGCGATAAAGACGTCTCAAGATGGGCTGGGTTACTCTGTCAACGACGGTTCTCAGTCGGTGCAGATGGACTTTTGTTGGTTTACCCATCCAAAACTGCTGATGTAAAAATGCGGATTTTCAATGCAGATGGTAGTGAAGCTGAAATGTGCGGCAACGGCATCCGATGCTTCAGCAAATACTGTTACGAAAACGGCATCGTCAAAAAAACCAAGTTCACCATAGAAACCTTAGCAGATATAAAGCAGGTTTGGCTTACACTCGAAAACGCCATAGTTTCAGCTGTAAAGGTTAATATGGGCAAACCAAACTGGCAACGTGCCTCATTGCCTATGATCGGCGAAGGCACATGCATAGACCAAAAACTTCAAGTCGGCAATGAAGTCTACCAAGTAACCGGCCTATCCATGGGCAACCCTCACTGTGTCACCTTCATCGAAAATGTAGATATCTTCCCTGTTTGTTCTGTTGGAGAACTTTTTGAAACTCACGAGGCGTTCCCGCAGAGAATCAATGCTATCTTTGCTCAAGTGCTGAATCCATGTGAGATTAGAGTGCGCGTTTGGGAACGGGGTTGCAAAGAAACCTTGGCCTGCGGCACCGGAGCCTGTGCATCGTTTGCCGCCGCCCGAAAACTTGACAAAGTTCAAGACAAAGTTACTGTTCACTTACAGGGTGGAGACCTTCAAATCGCAACCGGCGAAGACGGCATCTATATGACGGGCCCCGCTGAGAAGGTCTATGAAGGTAAACTGTTTAGGGAGGCACTATTTTGACCTTTGAGTATGCTGAAAGAATCAAGCGGCTACAACCCTACCTCTTTGCTGAGATAGAGAAAATCCAAAAAGCAAAGAAAGCGCAGGGTATAGATCTTATCTCGTTGTCCATTGGCGATCCTGATCTGCCTCCGCCTCAATTTATCACAGATGCATTAGCAAAAGAGGCTGCTGACCAAAAAAACCATAACTACAGCTTCAGCCAAGGCGAACCTGATTTTCGTGTTGCCGTCACAAGCTGGTACAAGATCCGCTTTGGTGTAGATCTGCAACCCGACCAAGTTATTGCATTATTGGGCTCCAAAGAGGGCATAGCAAACATAGCCCGTGCATTCATCAATCCGGGTGACCAGGTACTTTGTCCAGACCCTGCGTATCCCGTTTATGCCAATGGTAGCACAATCCTCTGTGACGGCACCGCCAGCCCTCTGCCGCTACTGGAAGAAAACGGCTATCACCCTGATTTCAGAGCAGTTGATGCCCGCCGCATCAAAATGATGTTCATCAACTACCCCAACAACCCCACCGCCGCCACCGCCGACCACAAAACCCTAAAAGAAGCCGTTGAATTCGCCAAAGAAAACAACATCATTCTCTGTTACGACAATGCCTACTCAGAAATTACCTACGACGGTTACCGGGCACCAAGTATTCTAGAAATTGATGGTGCCTTGGATGTTACGGTAGAGTTCCACTCATTATCCAAGACGTTTAATATGACCGGGGACCGCATTGGTTTTGCTGTGGGAAATAAGGATCTTATTGCAGGCTTAGCTAAGGTGAAAGCCCAAATCGATTCAGGACCGCCAGTGTATACGCAGAAGGCTGCAGTGAAAGCACTGGGTAGCTATACCAGCTGTGATCCCCCGGAGTTTCTGCGTCAAAATAACCAGATCCTGCAGGAACGCCGCGATCTTCTCGTCGACACCATCTCCAAACTCGGCTACCATTGCGAGAAACCGAAAGCTACCTTCTATGTCTGGGTTAATTGCAAAGGCGACTCCATGAAATTCGCTACCAAGATGCTTGAAACCGGAGTGGCTGTTACGCCCGGCGTTGGTTTTGGTAAACAGGGGGAAGGCTACGTACGTATAACATTTACACAACCTAAAGAACGCATCAAAGAAGCCTGCAACCGTATTGCAAACGCCTTCTAATCCGCGGTCCATTATTTTAATATTTAATGTCCATTTTTATCGATTAATTAAGTACTTTGCACGTATATTTCTTTGATCAAGTTATAATTTATGGTTGGGTGTCTCAGTTTGTCTCTTCATATTTTTCCGCAAAGGTTCCTTTTGTCCATTTTTTGCCATGTGGCTACGTATTTTGCCTTATTTCTATAACACACCCAATATTTATTCGAATACAGCATAACACGAAAATAGACCTCCTCGGAAATTATAATAGTGTGGATTAGCTTGTTTTGTGTTTATTGTGTTTAATCGGTTGTTCTAATGTATGGATCGGTATGAGAAGGCTGTTAAATTAAGTCCACAAGATTTTAAACAATTGTTTGGGGTTGGGTGAGGTATAGTGGGGGTGGGTCGTTGGCTTTGGTTATGGAGAGGGTGGTTAGTTCGTTTTTGTATTTTGTTGTGTTTGGGGGGGCTTCTTTTGTGTCTTTGATGAGGGTTTGGTAGAGTTGGTTGTTGGCGTATTTGTAGTAGGTGGTGGTTGGTTGTTCGCGTTTTTTTGGTTGTTTGGGTTTGTGTGTTTCGTT
>JAIRTW010000024.1 GCA_031254875.1 Candidatus Bathycorpusculum termitum | reverse complement strand
AGAAAAACACTTACTCTCCCTAACCAAACGCCCCAAACGCTCACGCAAAATACTATTAAAATTCTCAACCTCCGTAGTCTCAATATCCTCCAAAAAAGGTTCCCCATAAACAACCAGCTTTTTCTTACCAACCACCCGACCTTTCTTCTTTATCTTAATTAACTGCCCATAATCAATTAAACCCAACTGGAAACATAGGGGTAAAACATACGTATAATCATCATTGTCATCGGTAAACACCTCCAAAGGACACTGAAGAGAAGGCACTTTAAGAACTTGGCAAGTTTATGCACCATACAAAGACGGTTTGTTGCGTCCATTTGCCTGCTGAAAATGCGGCAGACAAGTAAGATTTTCTTTTTATGGCGGTGTAGCGGTAGCAGTCACCGTTTTCAGGTTCAACTTGGCTTTTTCGCTTAAGTGTTTTCTCTTTTTTTTAATAAATGTCCAAAGTTCATCGCATTTAAACTGTGAAAGTCCGATATTTTGCATAAGATACTCACTTGCCTCGGTGGCGTGTTCTGCTAGGTCTTCGAGTAGTGTGCCTATGGTGTCTCGGTGGTGTCCTGTTAGGCGTTCTATGCTTCGTATGCCGTTTTTCTCGACTAGGTGTTTGCATATGTTTGTTATTTGTTGTTCGGTTAGGTGTTTTCTGTATAGGGGTGTGCCTTTGGTTTCCCTAAAGTAGGTTTTGCAGTGTTTGCATTGGTAGCGTTGGTGGCCTGTGGCGTGGTATTTGCCTTGTTTTACTATGGTTTTGTCTTTTTCTTTTAGTAGTGGGTGCATTTGGGGTTTTGACAAACCACATCAATTTGGCTTTTAGGCCTGCCTTTTGGCATGTTTTTCACTGCTAACAAATAACATCGTCGAACTACATAACTCTATCGTATATTAGGACACTGCCTTTTTTCAATGTATCATTTTCTTGTGTTTTATGCGTTTTTCTGAAACTTGCATAAACTAATCAATCAATTAAAAAATGGAAACCGTTATGCTTCAATTATTTTGGCGTTTTTAAGTACATTCACGTTCCCGTTGCCCCAAGTAACATAGCCGACTTCAACATATTTGACACAGCGTTTGTATAGTTCGCTTTGCAGGTCGTCTGCGTTTTCTTGGGCAACGGCTATTAGTATGCCGCCTGCGGTTTCCTTTGCTTCTCCGCTTAACAATGGATATCCAAAGATGTCTGTTAAGGCGGGTGTGCCATGGATGACCCAGAGGTTATTGATGACGATGTCAATTTTACTCAATTCTGCCATGTTTGTTGCGTGTCCTTTAAGTCCAAAGCCGGTGACATCAGTGGCGGCGTGGACGGGAACTTTTTGCATGGCTTCCGCGACGGGTTTATTTGAGGTAATCATGCTTGTTATGGCTTGGTTAATGGCCTCTTCAACAAGGTCTTCTGATATGTTTTTTAAGAGTTCTCTATCTTTCTCGTCTTTGCGTAGGCGGTAAGCCGCCATAGCTGGAGCAATTCCTAACGGCTTAGTGAGAAACAAACGATCCCCCGGTTTAGCGCCTTTGGTGTAGACGATTTTTTGGGGATCTCCAACACCTGTTGCGGCGCCGCCGATGATTGGCCAGGGGTTACGGATGGTGTGTCCACCGACAACTGGGGCGTCTATTTCCCTGCAAAAGTCGCCAAACCCCTTGAGCATGCCGACGGCAAGTTCGCTGGGCATGTTTTCGGGATAAGCCATGATGATTAGCACACTAGCGATTTTGGTTACTGCCAACGTATAGATATCGCTTGTGACATTGCTGGCTACGATTCTGCCCTGGATTTCTGGCTCATCAACCATGGGCGTGAAAAAATCCAGTGTGTTTAGAATTGCCATATCTGGCGTAATTTGGATAACACTGCTGTTTTCCCCCAGCCCCGCCAGCACTTCTTTACCGAAATCAACGGTTAAGCCGGCTTGGTCGAGGAGTTCACCAAGCTGGCCCTGAGGCAGTTTGCAACTACAACCATGGACGGGGACAGCTTTGGTTAAGTGATAGGTCAACTTGTTTCTCTCCTATAGCACATCTTTATTTTAAAGGGATAAATACCTTAGAACTTGTTCTGTTGTTTTTATATCCTATCTTTGGTATTTACCGCTAATAATCAAAATTAGTTCAACAGCTACCTGCCTATATCAAGTACAGCTATGGCACTTTTCCTACGCTGACCTACAGCAATAATTGCCAACAGTACTACAATGGCACCCAACAGTATCGCTACAGCAAGGCCTATCCAGTCTTAAGCCAAGTAGAACAGAGTTTCCCAAGCCGGATTGGTTTGGTGTTGATGTGTGAGTTTGATGACGGCGTGTTTGATGTGTGTTGTTTGAAAAGATGGCGGTATAGACGGGGAAACCGCCGTGCCAATCGTTAATGTTTGTGTGGCACTCCAGTTGCCCTCTGAGTTTCAATTTATGTGGAGTCGCTTATGGTTACCTGTTTGTCTGTGGTTAATTCGTGGAGGATAACCAGTGCCTCGCCAAGCGGCATACCCAGACGCTCAGTGAGTTCTGATGCGGAGATGTCTTTTTGGGTTGGTAGAATTGAGTCGCGGATGTAGGCTTTATGGGTGGGGTACATAACAGAGGCATGGACGGTTTCTACGAGGAGTTGCCAAAGCTGTTCTTTAGAATAATCTTTCATGTTCATATCTGGCACCGATTGGTTGTTAATTTGCATACTCTGATGAAACAGAAAGATAAATCTGCCCTATACCCCGGCTTTGGGACAAAAGTTTTTTTTGCCTTTTAATTTACTGTATCCATCACGCAGATGGTGTCCAGAAATTATTTCGGAGAGTATTGTAAAAAGGATTATAAGATGGTTTAGCCTTGTATTTGCGATGGTTATGAAATGTCCAAAGTGTGAAAGCCAGCACTATGTAAAAGCAGGCTTTAATCACAACAGACAACGCTACAAATGCAAAGACTGCAAATACCAATTCACCCAA
>JAIRTW010000118.1 GCA_031254875.1 Candidatus Bathycorpusculum termitum | reverse complement strand
CGAGTACTGCTTCAAGGAGCGGGTCGCCTTCTTGAAATATTGTTGCGTGGTGGAAGTGGTCGCAAACTTCCCAGGCTTTTTTGTATCCATCTTTACAAGCGTGCGCAAAGCCAGTTACTGGGTCTACGATATTTTCCAGTTCAATTGTTAAAAGTCCTGAGTGCCCGTGAAGATGCTTTGCTTCTCTTGGCCAATTCATAAACCTATGGGCATACTGAAAATCAAGATTTACAATTGAGGTGTACTTATCGTTTGACATAATAACATTCTCCTTAAATTTTTGTTTTGAATTTGCCTGTGAACAACAGGCGGAGCATAGTTTAGAAAAAGGGCTTTTTTGTCTTATTAGTTTTTCTCTTGCTCTATGGATGTGGTGGTTTTTTTGAGTTGTGTGTTTCTTTTAAAGTTAATGGGGTTTATGGTTTGATGTTAATGTCCGCTGTTGGTAGTGGTTGTTGTTGGGTTGAGGTTAGGCCTCTTATTACGTCAAAGTTGGAGTCTGCCAATTTTGCGTCTGTGTTAGATGCGTTGTATCGTTTGGGTAAGCCTTTTCGTTTTCTTATTGTGAACTCTAAGGATAGGGGTGTTGTTGGGCGTGTGTTGGTTAGGTTTTATTTTCAGTTTTATGATGAGCAGGTTAAGGTGCAGGTGTCAAATGTTATTCGTGCGCTTTTAGATGTGGAGGTGGTGTCGGTTGATTTTCCTGTTTTGGGGCCGTTTGGGGTTTGTTTGGATTTAGAGTTGGCTAAACATTATGCGTTGCCTATAGTTAATCCTCAACAGGAACTACCGGTTAATCTTGTGGATGAATTGGTTGCATCTTTTGCAGGAGCTGAGGGTTGTCTTGAAATCACCGCAGGAGCTGATCCTAATGCTGCAGGAGGTGTGCAAAAGTTTGTGTACGAAAAAACCTCCCATAATCCTCGGTTAGGCAATGCCCTGTTTGATTATGGCATGGATTTTTTAGGAGAAGCCGTTGGAATAAACCCAAAAGACACCCCAACAAAAAAACCAGCCCAAACCAAGGTTGATTCTTGGACAAGAGAATGCATACGAAATGCAGAGAAAAAACTTTACAGCAACCTCTTCACCTGCCAAATCCATGTCTTTAGCGATTCTCAAATAAATGCGAGTGGAGTTAAGAGTGTGTTGCCAGCGGCTATGAATCATTTTAAAACCTTTAAAACAACCAAAAAACAAACTCTGCAAACCAAACTAAAAACACCCTCAAGACACCAAGTAAGAAATAATATCCTATGTAACCTCTGGTGGGCTGTGCCACTATATTTTCTTTTGATTGTAGGAGTTTTGGGATGGTTTAAACCTCTAAACTTTATCACTACCCTTTATATGGCAGATTTGGTGCCGCCTGTTTTGGCAGTGATTTTCGCTGTTTGCCTATTTGTAGCCTTCAAAAAACGTCATCCTATAGTGCTTTCCACCTTTGAACTATCTCAAATGATGGGCTTACCCTCAGCTATAGAGAAGCTTCCAGTAGCTCTTGGCAAAGTTCCCATTTCACGAATGCAACTAGGCACACAACAAACAGCAGATGAACAAAACCAAGCATTTTATCACTTACACGCCTTTCTTGATGAGGATGATACTGTTGAGACTTGATTTTTAAAACCCCCATGTTTTAGTGGTGATGGACTATGCAGTTGTTGATGTGGTTGCCGTTTGTTTTTACTTTAAGCGTTTTAACCTATGCATGTGTATATGATCTTAAAGAGCGTCAAGTATCCAATCGAGTGTGGCTCTTTGCGTATTCTATAGGTTTTATAATAACCATTACTGAGATAATGCTTGGTTTATTGGATGGAGCGGTTGTTTTAGTTTCTTTTTTAGTCTGGGTATTTTTGGGGGTTGTTTTATTTTGGTCAGGTTTTTACGGTGGAGCAGACATCAAAGCACTCCTATTCATCACCCTAACCACCCCCACAATCCCCTACACTCTAAACCCAATCCTGAACCTCCCACCGTTACCCTTGATTTTAACAGTATTTTGCAATTCAATCCTGCTAAGTCTAATATGGCCCCTAACAATTTTTGTCTTAAACCTAAAAGATACCCTAAAAGGCAATAACATGTTTGAAGAAATACAACTCTCCCTACCCCAAAAAGTCAGATTATTTTTTACCGCAAGACAAACCCCACTTGAGAAATTGAACAGTCTGCGGTATTTTCCTGCTGAGCAAATAGAGATTCAAAATGGCCAACCAACCCGAAAACCCCTACGGGTTGTGAAAGCCGAAACAGACCTAACAACATACAACAACGATCTAAAAACCCACAAACATCTATACAAAAAAGGTGTATTTGCCTCACCAACCATACCCACAATAGTCTTCTTCACCATAGCCCTTGCCATAGCACCTTTGGGCAACCTGTTCTTTTGGGCAATCACACTTTTAGGAATCATATAACAAAAGTTTAACTCAAACTTTTCTCAATAACCTTCTTCTCTACCAATTCTTCATAGAACTTTTTCACGGTCATTTTCAGGGTTTCTTAGTCTGCTATTCCTGAGCAAACCATTTTACCTGCAAGAAAAACCAAAAACGTAGCCTTAGGCGACGTAGTCTTACAAACTGCTGCAGGAAACTTGTCAGGCTCATAAACAGCGTTAAACTCTTCAGTGATTTGTTCCACAGAAATCGTTGCCCCAGCCAAATCCACAGACGCCACCATATTCTTCACACAACACTCAAACTCACATTGATCTGAAACTAAACCCCTCTCTTTTAGCATACTTAGGAAAGTGGTTATGGCTTCTTCGGCTTTGACTTTAGTTTTTGTTCCAGTGCAAACAAATTTACCATTTCGGAAAAGCAAAAACGTAGCCAAAGGCGATTTTAGCTTAAAGGATAATCCAGGAAATCTTTGCCAGTTACACTTTGAACCTACCAGTTTGTGGTTTGCAACATTTAGGTCAATACCTTCACTAAACGAGCCAATTATCACAACATTTTCAATCGTAATCACAAGATCAAACATGACAATCACACCAATAAAAAATCCGAGCAAATAAAAAGCGATAACAGACAGCTTTTTGATGCTGAAACACTACTACTTATAGCAACAAATTTTGTCGAGTGACATCTCTAACTTGTAGCTTTAACGTTTAATGCCGTGTATGTTTTATTCGTAAAACGGGTTATACTGTTTGTTTAGGTGTTGTCTATGGGGGTTTATGGGTTTATTTGTTCTTTTTTTGTATGGGTCCCCAGACTTCGATTTTATAGGAGTGGATTTTGTTGAAGCATTGTTTGCAGGATCGATATACTTTTTTGTCTTGCCATAAGCGATACATTATTTCAAGGGGCCGTCCACATTCACAAACAGTGCTTTCTGTTTTTGAAGGTTGTTTTCCGTTTTGAAACATGGTAAGCTGCAACTGCGGGTTGCCTGGAGGCCAATGGTGGACTTTAAACATGTATGCTATGCCTTCAAAAATGAGGTCGGCTATTTCTACTTCGTCTTGGTTGGCTAATTGTTTGAGTTCTCCTATGATGCGACGTTCAGTTTCACTTCTTGCACGTACATGAATGTTGTCTTTAACTTTAGGATCAGCCTGTCTTGTCAACCACGCATCACATTTAACATTTTATTTTGAAATTTTTATGTTAATATCATATGTTAATAACATATGATATTTTATTTTATAGTGTACACTAATTAAAGAGGGAAAATAGTTTTCTAGTAGCAATTTTATGTTAATAACATATGTTACTAACTTGACTTCTAAACAAAATAATCACGTGACACCACCACCTCCCTTTGCTTAAATTTCCTCGTGGACATTTCTGTAGCTCCTATGGGTTATTGTTGTGTTGGGTTGATTCTTTCGGTGGGTTTGGTGGTGAATATTTTGTATTCTTCTTGGGTGGCTAGAAAGTCTATTGGGAGGTGTATGTCTCCTGCGGTGATTAAGCCTTGGCCTTGTCCTAATTCTAGGAGGGATTCCATTTCTGCGTTAGATAGTCCGAGGGTTTGGCCTGCTTGTCGTATGGCGGATTCGTCTTGTCGTAGTAGGATTTTTGTGGCGCAGTTTTCGATGACCGCTTTTCCGGATTGGCTCTCAAGAACATCGGCTAAACGTTGCGAATTTAATAACAATAGTACATTGCGTTTTCTGCCTCTGCGTGAAACGCCTTCCAAGAAACTAGCGGATGCAGGTAACGATGTGTAGAGCCAGAGTTCATCAATGATCACCAATTTTGGAACATGTAGGGGTAGGAATTTGGTGTTGTCGAGCATTTGCCAGATTTTGCTAAAGACTAGGACGTTTGCGGCTTGGAAGGTTAGGCTTCTTCTTTGTGTTAGGACGAGTTGTCGGTGTAGGGCGCTTAGGTTGAAGACCATGCGTTCGGAGAATTTTTGTGGTTGACCCATGGTTAGAAAGCTGTCGGGGCCGGTGACGAAGGTGGATAGTTTGTCTTTTAGGTTTGTGGGGCTGGTTTGGTAGACTTCAAGCAGGTCACGGCTTGCCCCCACTATGGTACGTAGCTCCTGATAACCCCGATTATCCTCTATGCCCGCTAAGTCTGCGAGTATGCCAGCAGCGGTATCTTTGTTGTCGCTAAAAATTTGTACGGGATCCAACCCTAACTGCTTCTCAGCAGTAATATCTAAAACGTCAGCACCAGAAAGACGACCAACAGTGCCATACTCGTTTTCAGGATCCACAATAAAAAAAGCCAAGTTTTTGTGCTTCTGCAGTAGACGTGTTAGTAGTATTTTTGAGGTGAAGCTTTTGCCGCTACCACTTTTACCCATAACAATTGTGTTTTGATTCATACGCATATGCGGATCAAACACCACTGGTGCACCAGTCAACCGATTCACTCCAAGGAAAACTCCTCCCGGAGACTCTATTAAATCCGCAGAAACAAACGGGAAAAACGTGCTGGCAGTGGTGGTGTCTACTACAAGCTTTTTACCTGCAGATCCATGTGCTAATTCAGGTTGGAAATATGCTGGGCAATCAAGGCGTATGAATCTGGCTTGTAGAGTATCTTTGAGCTTCTTAGTTTGCTCTTTAATTTCTTCAGGGGTATCGGCTTGGATTGTAAGGTTGACTTTTAACTCAAAAAGCCGAGTACTACCCATTATTAAGTCCTGATAGGTGGCTTCAGCCATGGCATGTTTTAATTTGACTTCATCTTTAGCTATACGACCCTTAGACTGATCAGCTAACAATATACTCTTGAGCAAACGTAAGTATTTACCCATTTGTGAGGAAGCAACCTCAGGTGCAAGAGGTTTAATACAAACAAGCACTCGCTCACACAAACCATAAATTTCACTAACAAACCCAGGCAGCAACGTACCTGGCAACTGATACACAGTGAATGTGCGTTCAAGCTTGCCATTTTCAAGAGTCAGATGTTTTGGGTAGATTTTGGCTATTTTTGGTTTTGGATGTTCAGTTAGAGGTTGCTGTTTGAATCCGCATTGTTCTATCAGCCAATCTATGGGTTCAAAACTTTCAATAAAAAAACGGTAATACGTGGTTGATAGCGGATCTTCAGAGATTTCAATGGTTTTTTGTGTCTTAATCGCTGACAACTTTACTTGACAGGGTAAACTGTTTAGAAGCCGCTGAAAACGCCCCAACGTTTCTATACGCTTCTGTTTTGGAAGCATAATAAAATTTACAGGAAATACCTCGTAGAGACAGACTTGTTTGGATTTAGGTTGAAGTTTAGCTTGTTTTGGTTTCTTCATTTTGTTTTTCCTCACTTTTTGGATTAACATTAACCGTTATCTGCTGGGAGAGTTCTTGGGCATCTTCAGGCTGGATTTCTATTTGAAAAACCCCAAACCGATCCGGTACAAAATACGCACAAAAACAACCATCCTCATCCGTTGAGCCTTTAGAATGAACAGTATTGTTTACGCTCACCTTGAAATTTTTACCCGAGAGAATTCTGCCAGTAGTCAAATCTTTCAACACCCCCACAACCTTCACAGGCACGCCCAAAGACCCAAACAACAACAAAAACCTAGACGCGCTCTCCTCAGGCTGAGTATCTTTTTGGTTGGGACGTTTTGGTTTTGATAACAAAAACTGCCTTACCACATAGAGCAAGTGTACTTCAGGGGGAACCGTCTTGACTTTACGAGAAAAAACAGTAGCCCCCACAAAAAACACGCCTCCACCAACAACTAATTTCAAAACTAAATCAGCAAACACCAAAGACAACAACCAACCTAACAAACCAAAAAACAGGAAAAGGCACATCTGTCGGATAGAAAAACGCCCCACAGGCGTATCCAATATTTGTTCATGTAAAAATCCCACATCCTCAAACCACAAAGCCGACACCAACTCAGACACACAAACAACCCCCACAACTAAACAACACGTAATAGCGTACACTGAAACTATACGTTAAACCATATTGCATAACATTCACAGCCCTCCTACATGTCAGAATTTAAAAGTCAAAAACGACCTTTTTCACAAAATAACAAATTTATGTCTTATATTCGACAGTTTAAGGAAAAAGTATGTTAAATTGTTTGTGCAGAATTGTTACGCTGAAAAATTAGTTGTTGTGGTTAGTTGACTTATTTTTGGATATTCATCAAGCGACAATTTAATTCCTTGGTTTTTAGTATAAAATGTCAAATTGTATAACAAAAACTGTGTACTATTTCAAAATAACTTTAAATTCTGCGATTTTCAGGGTTTGTTCTTTTATAAATCCGCGAATTTACAGAAATCTTTAATATAACATCATCTTTAAAAAGGCTAATAAGAGAGTCATAAATGGAGAGTTAATATACATGGAGAATATGTCCATTTTACAGGATCCAGATGCACATTTATATGCAAAACTAACTAGTCCGCGTCTTGACAACAGAACTCCTGACAGAATTGTGGTTGTAGGCGTAGGGCGGGTTGGTTCACAAATAGCCTACCTTTTGGCTGAAAATGGGTTGGCATCAGAAATAGTTTTGGTTAGTAGTACGGGTAACCGTGAAAAGGTAGAGGCGGAGGCACTTGATATTCAACAGGCAAATCCTTTGTTTAAGCATCCAGTACATATTCGTGATGGCGATTATCCAGATATTGCAGGCGCAAAGGGCGTTATCATTACATCTGGAATAGCAGGGGGTGCTAATAAGGACAAGACTGTAGGTCGCATTGCTCTTGCTAAGCCTAATGTGGAAATTATGCGAGAGATAGCTTATGATATGAAACCCTACATAAAGTCAAGAACGACCTGCAAATTCATTATAGTTAGTAACCCTGTTGATGTGATGACATACGCTTTTATCCAATACACAGGTGTGCCGAGCACTCAAGTTATGGGTACAGGCACAATGATGGAAACCTCAAGGCTCACAACGATACTAGCAACATATCTCAAAGTATCACCGAAAGATATTACCGCTATTGCTTTAGGTGAACATGGCAAGTCAGTTATGATTCCGTGGTCACATGCTAATGTTAAGGGCATTTTCGCAGACAAACTTTTACTTGATGAACAGAAAAAAGACATTGAGGAATACGTAAGGTCTTCAGCTTCAAAGATAGGTGCAGCAAAAGGCTATACAAGCCATGCTATTGCTACGGTGACACGTGAGTTGTGTGAGGATATGTTTAAAGGGGTTGAAGGCCAAGGGAGAGTTCGCACAGTTTCCGTGCTAAATCCCAGGCTAAACAGAGAAGACGGTTTTAAGGATATAAACGCGTGTCTATCCTTTCCGTGTCGTATTGGTCCAGCTGGAATTGAGGAAATATATGGAATAGAACACCTGAATCGGGAAGAGCGACACAGATTTGAGAACAGTGCTAGAACAGTGAGTGATTTTACGAAGGGTGCAATGGAAGAGTATCCACCTTACTAACAATTTATCTTTTTTTATAATTTCGATTTACAATATTTTATTTGACATTTTCAGGAAAATATTTCGTTTTAGTTTTTGAATTGCTGTTCACCATAGTATGCAGCGTATTTTTCCGTGAACAGCCATGATAGCGGTTTATATGTAAAAATGTGGTTGTGAAACAAGAAAAAAATTAAACGTTATATGTTGGATCATCTTGTTATGGAAACGCTATACGTAGTAGAAGTTCTGTCGAGTAGTAACGTTTTTAACATTTATTTGCTTGATTTTGTTCTCACTATGGGGCTTGGTTGAACTATGTGGTTGCAAATTAAGCATATTGGCACATCTTCAGATAATACAGCGTTATTTGTGGTCATGTGCGAGGGAAAACAGTCACAACCAGTCGCGCTGACACCGCCTAAAGAAATTACAGTTGGAAAATATAACACAAATCTCCAAGACCTCCAATGGTATCTGGAAGACTATATGGAACTACCCATTGGTACTTATCGTATACGTGCAGAGGCTGTGCAAACAGCGTTATCTCAGTGGGGGCGAGATTGTTTTGAGGCTTTGTTTGCTAGTAGTCCGGCACGAGACTGGTACTTTGCGACGCAACAAGAAGATTTGACTAATTTGCAGCTTGTGATCGTTAGCGATGATCCTGCGGTGTTGTCTTGGCCTTGGGAAGCACTAAAAACCCCAGATAACAACTTCATAGCCCAACATTGCCCCATCACAAGACAAATAGAAACAGACAAAATTAAAAATACTCAACCATTATCCGACACTTTTCCGTATGATAAACTC
>JAIRTW010000091.1 GCA_031254875.1 Candidatus Bathycorpusculum termitum | reverse complement strand
CTGGTGCACCGGTTGTTGTTGATGCTGGAACTCGGGCCGGTTACCTTTTCTCTGGCTGGACAATCAATAGAGGCGATGTGGTGTTGCCTAATAATCCTCAAACATCATTTATTATGCCTCCCGGCAATGTTGCTGTCACAGCAGTTTGGGTGTCCATCGATGAAAACATCATAGAGGCTTATAACAAAGTGTATGCCGAGTTTTGTTCTTATTATGATATTGCGACTTGGCAATTTCGCAGGGATTTATTTGTTGGCTATAGTGTTGAGTCGGTTTTGGAAGCTGAGCGAATTATGGGTGTTGGGTGTCAGTTACATGCGGATCTTTTAGCGATGTATGGCAAACTTGATGCCGGCCGTTTCAATGCAACGGACCCTGAAGAGGCCATTAAAGTCTCTACCCGTATACTTACGCAGGCAATTGCCGACATGAATACTGTTCTCAAACCTCTGGATGTTCCAGTACTCTTTGCAAATGCGTATGATATGAGTGGTTTTATTCGTGTGTGGTTCTCTTATCCTGTTGGCATTGAATCTGTTGTTGCTATGATAGATGGAACTGTCACAGGGTTTGACGGTGTGATTTTGAGCGGAGCTAGGACTTGGTTGACTGGAGTTGGTTATATCGATGCATACTCCTATGTTGATGTTGCTAAGGTGAATAACTGGCAGTCGATAGTGCTTACGTTGACGGTGAGCGGTCAGATGCTTACACTTGAGCTCGTAAATGACCAGTACACGCGTCGTTGATTGTGATGGCTGAAGTCCATATTGAGCTGTTAATAAATTAGACAGCGCCCTTCTGCCTCAGACGAAGGATAACGCCCTTTCTTGTTAGCGTTAGACACACAGCTCGCTATGTAATCTCCCTAAAAACTAAAAGTTTCTCCATTAGGGTTGTAGACCCAATATATTTCTTATTTCCGTTGATTATTCTTAAATATATGTTGCTAAATTTCTATGGTAAGGTGTGGAGAATATGGAGCAAAAACTCCGGGCAACTCTAATTACTGGAAGGACCATTGAGCAAGGTGTAGGAAAAGAGAAGGGAAAGGGCTCTGAAGAATACTATACCAGTTGTGCAGTTTGTTTCTTTGATAAATCTGACATGTTAGCCCTCGGCATAAAAAACGGTTCAATTGTTCGTGTGACATCTAAGTACGGTTCAGTCATCGTTAGAGCCCAAAAATATCGATGGGGTGTTATGACGGGGATGGTTTTTATGCCCGTCGGTTCTTGGGCTAATGTCATCTGCGGCGATGAAACCTTCAATATGGGTATGCCGCTCTTTAGAGGTTTCCCCGTAGAGGTTGAACCCGCACCAGACCAGTCGGTTCTCACATTAGATGAACTTCTCATGCAGCAATTTGGGAGGAACAGTGTATGAATAAAACAATAAACAATGTTGTCTGCCCCATATGTGGTTGCCTCTGCGACGATCTCGAAGTTACCGTAGAGAATAACGAAATAATTAAAATGAAAAATGGCTGTGCCGTCTGCGAAGCAAAAATGGTCCACGGATACAAAAGCGACGAACGCATCCTTAAACCCCTGATACGAAAAGATGGCAAACTCGTTCCCGTATCCATGGATGAAGCCATCAAAAAAGCCGCCCAAATTCTCACCGACGCCAAATATCCTCTGTTGTTTGGCTGGAGTAGCACAGTCAGCGAAGCACAACGTATCGGTGTCGAATTAGCTGAAGAATTAGGTTCAGCGCTTGACAACTGTTGTAGCGTATGCCACGGGCCATCCGTTATGGCAACACAGGAAATAGGCATCCCCGCCGCCACCTTGGGCCAAATCCGTCACCGCGCTGACTTGATTGTTTACTGGGCATGCAACCCCTGGGCAAGCCACCCGCGCCACGTTGAACGCTACACCGCCTTCACTGACGGCCGCTTCGAGGGTAGCGAATGGAAAAACTATATGCAACGATTAAGGGCTGATTCAGGACGCAAAAAAATGGAAATGGCTTCCAAGAGAATCGCACGTGTTGAGCCGCCTATTAAACCCCAAGTCTGCTTTACTGGTCCACCGCCCCAGATGCTGGAACGAAAATCTGGGCGCAAGGTGATTGTGGTTGATGTACGCAAAACAATGACTGCAGAAGCAGCAGATTATTTCCTGCAAATCGAACCCAACCGTGACTACGAAGTAATCGAGGCCCTACGGTGCCTAGTTCTCGATCAGGAACTCGACGTTGATAAAGTCGGCGGAATCCCAATTGACACCCTCCGCGATGTGGCAGATGCTATGATGAGTTGCGGATTTGGTGTCATCTATTTTGGTTTAGGCATGACACAGAGTTTGGGCAGGTTCCGAAACATCGAAATCGCCATCGCCCTAGCACGTGACCTGAACCGAAAAACAAAATTCGTCATTTCACCCATGAGAGGGCACTTCAACGTAACAGGTGCAAACAATGTTTTTGCCTGGCAGACCGGCTACCCCTTTGCAATAGACTTCTCACAGGGTTACCCTCAGTTTAACCCCGGCGAAAACACAGCAGTTGATCTACTCAGGCGCGGCGACAACGATGCAACTCTAATTATCTCTGCTGATCCAGGTGCCCATTTTCCAAGTGTCATTATGCAAAACATGATGAAGCATCCCCTAATCACAATCAACCCTGACATGAACGCCATCTCAAGACTTGGAGACGTGGTGTTCCCCGCACAGTGGTGCGGTATAGAATACTCCGGAACAGCTTACCGCATGGACACCGTTCCCCTTACACTAAAAAAAGTCGTTGAAGCACCGCCTGGAATTTTAACTGATGAAGAACTCTTAACCCGCATACTCAAAGAGGTCAGAGCCATCAAAGTTAAACGCGGCGAACCCGTCGGGCAGGGCGAGGTAAAACTTGCTCACCCTGACAAAGTTAAAGCGCCCCAAGCATGCAAGGCTCCGGCTAAACCTAAAAGAGCAAAAAAAGGCAAAGGAGCGGCTTAAATGACTGAAATTCTTATCAAAAATGGCTTTGTGGTTGATCCCAGAAATAAAATTAACTGCGAAAAAATGGATATAGCAATCAAAGACAATAAAATCGTTCAAAAAGTCAACGAGAAACAAGCCCACATAATCGACGCCTCAGGCTTAACCGTTATGGCCGGCGGAGTCGATATTCACAGCCACATAGCCGGCGCAGAAGTCAACACCGGCCGTATAATCCGCCCCGAAGACCACTACAAAGATCCAGTACGCAAAACATCCATAACACGCGCCGGTACAGGCTATTCCATTCCCTCAACATTTGTCACCGGCTACCGCTACGCTGAGATGGGTTACACCTCAGTGTTCAACGGTTCCATAGCACCCATGAAAGCCAAACATGCTCATGAAGAATTAAACGATATACCCCTATTGGACAAGGGAACCTACATCCTGACCGGCGATTGGTGGTTTGTCCTTGAAAACCTTGCAAAAAACGACATAGACGAATGCGCACGCCTTGTTTCCTGGCTGATATACTCCACCAAAGGTTACTCCATTAAAGTCGTCAACCCCGGCGGATTAGAATCTTGGGGTTTTGGACGCAACGTCCACAGCATAGACGACCCAGTCCCCAACTTTTGTGTCACCCCCCGCGAAATCATGCGCGGCTTAATCAAAGTTAACAAAAAACTAAACATGCCTCACACAATCCACCTACACACCAACAATCTAGGTGTCCCAGGCAACTACCAAACAACCCTTGACACCATGAAGGCACTCGAAGACTTATCCACCGACGGCAAACCCGTAGCCCACATCACCCATGTACAGTTCGCCTGCTTTAAAGGTGAAAACTGGCGCAAATTTAAATCCGGTGCAGAAGACATTGCAAAATATATGAACGCTCACACCCACATTACCCTAGACATGGGGCAGGTTACCTTCAGTGACACCACAACCATGACCGCGGATGGACCCTTCGAATTCAGCCTCTATGAACTCGGCGGACACCTCAAATGGGTAAACAGCGACGTAGAAACCGAGAGTAGCGGCGGCATAATCCCCTTCCACTACAAAAGAAACAGCCCCGTCAACGCATTGCAGTGGAGCATCGGCTTAGAACTTGCCCTACTCATCAAGGACCCCTGGAAAATCTTTATGACCACCGACCACCCCAATGGCGGGCCCTTCTATGATTACCCCAAAGTGCTGGCTTGGCTGTACAGTAAAAAAGCACGCGAAGCCACACTCAAAAAATGCCACAAAAGCGCCCGGAAAAAGAGCCTTCTCCCCTCTATCGACCGCGAGTTAACTCTCTATGAAATCGCCATCATGACCCGTGCGGGAACCGCTCAAGCCTTAGGGTTACCCAACAAAGGCCACCTCGGTGTCGGTGCAGATGCAGATGTCGCAGTCTTTAACATTAACCCCGAAACCCTCGACATTGCCCAGAAATTCCGAACCGCCCGCAAAGCCTTCGCCAGCGCAGTCTACACCATCAAAGACGGCATTATCGTCGCTAAAGACGGCCAAATAGTCAACAGTCAAGTGCCGGGCAGAACTATCTGGGTTGACGCTCAGACAAAGGACCCCTGCAGAATCGACGACGATATGAAACGTAAATTCAAAGAATACTGGACCATCGAATACGAAAATTACCCAGTTACTGACCACTATGTTAAGGTTTCAGATAAATTAACCATAAAGGCAAGTGTGTAGACATGATAACCCTAACCCCCCTAAGAACATTCAACGTCCCCATTCAGACACCCTGTATAACTCCTGAAAACTTTGCCGGCAAAACACTCACAGACATCAAAAAACTACCCGCTACAGAAGGAAACCGGAACATCACATTAGGCGACCTGTTCAAAATCGAACAAGATCCAGCCGAAACTCCAAATATCACCCTAAACGGCGACCTCAGCAAAGTCAAACGTGTGGGGCAAGCCATGAAAAGTGGTGAAATAGTCATCAACGGCAACATTGGCATGCATACCGGTGAAAAAATGGCTGGCGGCAAAATCATCATAAACGGCAATGCCGGCGGCTGGACCGGTAGCGAGATGAAAAAAGGCACCATCGAAATCCACGGCGACGTCGGCGACTATCTAGCTTCTCCCTACCGAGGTAACGATTTAGGCATGAAAGGCGGTTTAATCACCGTTGACGGCAACGTCGGCACAGACGTTGGTTGCTATCTCAAAGGCGGCATTATAAAAATCACCGGTTCAGCAGGCCAATTCCTCGGCTACCACATGACCGATGGCGCTATCTATGTCGAAAAAAACTGCGATGTCCGTACAGGCGCATGCATGACCGGCGGCAAAATTGTCGTCGGCGGCACACTTGAAATCCTGCCCTCATTCACCATCGACAGCATCAAACCCAAAGTCAAAGTTGACAACACCACCAACGTATCAGGGCCCTTCTATGTGTTTTTAGGGGACCTCTCCGAACGCGGCACCGGCAAAATCTTTGCCAACAAAGCAGCCAACCCTGCCCTAGCCTTCTATGAAAAATACCTCTAACGCACTTTTATTTTTCCCTCCTTTTGCTCCGCTTTGCGCTTTTAATCCTCAAACTTGGCCGCTAAAAATACTATCTACCTCCAAAAACTTATGTGCGTAAGTGAAATCTGAAAAAGGTAGGAATTTTGAAAAACAACCTAAAACATTCCCGATAACTAAATAGCCGAAGAACTTATGAACTAGTATGTTTCAAACTTTCCAAGAGAAGGAAGTGTGCAGTTGCGCCGAGTTGACATGCTAAAACTTGACCTATCCGCTGGTACAATCGAACAAACCCTCGATTGTGTGGCCGAAGAGGTCCCTCTTCAAATCATCCTAAATGGTGTCTGCTCTTTTATCATCTGGTGCTCTCCCTGCCAGTTTAAGGAACTGGCCGTGGGCCACCTGATCGTTGAAAACATCTTGCATTCAGTGGATGAAATCGAAAACTTAACTGTTGACCAAACACACTCCACCTGCCACGTAACTCTCAAAGCCGCAGTCAACCTTGAGGAACGCATGAAAAACCAGCGGATAGGCACCCGTATTGTTCCTCTCATCAAAACCAGCACCTCCACATACCAACATGATGATAAACTAGTGGCTGTGCAGTCAAGCTTGATAATAAAAGCCCAAACCATTCTGTATGCCCTCAACCAGATGAACACAAAAGCTCATGGCTTCAAAGAAACCGGTGGTCTCCACAGTAGTGGCATCTTCCAAGTCAACGGCAATATTGTGGCTTTCTCAGAGGATGTAGGCAGGCATAACACGATTGATAAAGTCATAGGCGAAGCGGCACTTAAAAAAATAGATTTCGGTGAATGTTTCATGATTATCACGGGTCGCGTTCCAGGCGACATGATTTATAAAGCAGCCAAAGTGGGGTTGCCAATTGTGGCTTCCGTGGCCGCCGTACTTAACTCCGGCGTCACCTCAGCAGAGAAAGCGCACATCACTCTCATTGGGTTTATCCGCAACAGTCGCATGAACATCTACACCTGTCCCCAAAGAATAACCCTCTAACTTGTCTTGTCTTGTTTTTTTTGGTTTCTTTCTCTATCTATGAGTTCTACGAGTTTTCCGCCTTCCTTAGGGACCTTAACAAGGGGTATTCCCCAAAAGATGGGTTCATTGGAGTTCTGGGTCACTAAACCTGTGATGGCTGCTATGGGTGGTTTAATCAGCTGGAGGGTGCTTTTTAGGTCTGCTTGGTCTTTGGCTGTAACTACCTTGATAATATCTTGTCGTTGTGCAATTAAACCGTGGAAACCTTCGATGAAGGCTATATCAAGGTTTTCGTCTTGGAGGAGTCTGAGGATTTTGTCGAGGTCTGGGGGTTCTTGGTTTGTTTTTTTGATGATGTCAATTTCTCTTGGGGAAACAGCAACCACAAGGCCGGCACCTGCCTGAGCAAAGCGCCAGGTGTTGGTGCCTGCTTTATCGATAGAGAAATCCACATGATGAATATGTTTGACGGCGCCAACACGACAGCCCTTCGCTGAGAACTGACTGATTAGATATTCAAGGGTAGTTGTTTTCCCTGAACCGCTGATGCCGACTGCGGCGATGACTAAAACCATAACTGATTCCTTGTTCTGAGAGCACATTTGGCTTATAATAAATTATGCCTGCTCTTCTCTACAATTCAAACAGTCACCTAAACTGTACCTGCCTGTTCAATTGCTAAAGTACCTATATTCCGATAGTTCTTGCTCTATTCTATCTGTCAGCAGACAACGCAGTACCCTTTAGGTAGCTTTCTATAGTTGTTGTCACAGGCAACTATTTGTTGGAGTAATAGCAGTTGTGGATTGGTTACCCAAAAGAATTAATGGGCTTAGCGGTTTTTTAGGGTTTATTTTACGGTTAACTAACATTGCGTTTTGGCCCAAACTTGACCTTTTTGGTCAGTTATGGTGTTGCATTAAAAGACTCACGGGAAGTCTTATAAAGCAACATAGTATTTAGTTTGTACCGTTTTAAGTGCGGGCCGGTAGCTCAGCACGGCTGGAGCGTTCGACTGATAATCGAAAGGTCGCCGGTTCAAATCCGGCTCGGCCCACCAAACAACTCCTCGTATCGGAGCGTAGTTTGCGCCGTATTTTGTTATTGGGGGCGAGGGGTTTGAAAAAGCGGTGTCTTCAGAGTAACTTTCTGGTGGTGTGATTCACGTTTTTAGATCTGCTCAAAACGAAATTCATATTATGATAACAGTCTACAATTCCTGGTGTCAAAAGCTGTATTTGTGCCGTTTGGACATTTTGTTTTTCCGTTTAAGCGTTGTAGGTATTCAGGAGTCATAACCAAAATATATATTCCCGATTAGCATCATATTAATGTGGTGTTAACATGGTTAAAGCTATAGTGGAAATCGATGAGCGGGCAAATAGAGTACTTAACATAATTAAAGCTAAACATGGTCTTAAGGATAAAAGTCAGGCGATAAACCTGATGGCACGACAATTTGAAGAATGTCTTTTAGAGCCAGAACTAAGACCCGAATTCGTCGAAAGCTTGAAAGCTTCACAAAGTGAGAAGACGGTAAAAGTTAGTGCCTTTGCAGAAAGATATTCCAAGTGATTGCTTGTACTCTTTAGAAGTGGTTGAGAAAGTAGACAAAATTTTTAAAAAGCTACAAAAGAAAGATGTGATACAATTTGAAGCATTGTCCAAAAAGGTTAATGCGATTCTAGAGAATCCTCGTCAGTTTAAGCCCTTGAAGAACCCTATGCAGCATATGCGTCGCGTTCATGTAGGTTCGTTTGTTCTTGTCTACGATATTGATGAGGTAATGAATGTGGTTACCATTCGAAGATACGAGCACCATGATGATGTTTACAAGTAAAACTCAAAGTCGTCAACGACTTCATCAATCCGGTCTTTACCGACAGATGCCAACCATAACTTAAAGGGTTCAGCTTTTGGTGAAGGTATGGACTGGATAATGCGTAAAATGCCTTTAGTGTCCGCAACATCAGTTTGGCGCATTTTACCATCTTCAGCAAGCATTTTCAACTGTTGACAAATTGTCAACAGTTCAGAACCTTCTTCTTTCAAACGTTGCTTTAGCTTACCCCAATAAAATGTTGCCCCACGTGGTGTTGATTGTTCTGTCAAAACGCCAACAACATCAACAATGGAGAAATACCATTCTTGTTTTTCTTCATCCCAAACTGTGCGGATAATTGGGGTATGTGCGGAGTTGATTTTCGTCTGAGTTGTTGGTTCAGACTAAGGCTCAGATGCATGGGGTGGAGCGTAATAATTTTTGGCAGCGTCATTGGTGTGGTCGGTTTCGTCGGAAAACTTGTATGGTTTTGAGAAGTTTGTGTATGGTTGATTTGACTATTTTTTTGTTTGCCCGTTTTCATGTCAATGGTTCGCGGAGGAGCTTTGGAACCTTGTACATAATCCCTTTTGAAATACTCTCTTATTTTTTACAGTTGCTTGTAGCAATAGGGCTTCTCTTTTTTTAGCAGGGTAGTTCTGCTTTGTGTGACCCAACTGTCGTGGTGTAAATCTTAGAAACTTCGGCTCCGAAGAGCACGATTTGGTTGAGAACAAAAATCCACAGCAAAATAATTAAAAGCGATCCTGCGGTGCCAGCGACTGTGGTAACGGTGAACGCTTGAATGTAGGCCCCAAAAATATAGTTAGTCACAGTAAAAGCCGCTCCTGTAGCTATGGCGGCTAAGGCAACATCACGCCAATGCACCCTAGTTTCTGGAAGTGACTTGTAGATAATCCCAAAAAGCAGTGTTGTTACTCCAAACGAAAGAATCACCGGTGCAACCGTGAGAGCTATCAACGTCAAAATTTCGTTGACGGACAGCATCTTTATGGCTCTACCCAAGCCCTGCGTAATAATCGTCCAAGCAATCACAATCAACCCAAGAGAAGACACCACCGCAAATGGCTTAATCTTTTGTTTAACTTGCCGCAAAAACGGTTGTCCCTTTGGCAGATGTATATCCCATATGCAATTTATGGTGTCGCTGAGAACAGAAAAAGCGCCGATGGCTCCACCGATGGAGAAACCCACAACCACTATTGCAGTCCAAGCAGAAGTGAATGGAGAACCCGTGCTGTAGATCAGCTGGCTAAATAAACTTGCCACAGCCGGCCCCACTACAGCTGTTATCTGCTGAACTAAAACCTGACTGGCTTGTGCCTCGCCTAGAAATAACGCAAAAATGGTTGTGACGATGAGTAGCAGTGTAGGCAGAGGGAGGATTATAAAAAAGGTCAAAGCAGCCGCCCGTGAAATTGCGTTATCCTCTAACCAATCGATAAAGGCGGTTTTGAAAACACCATATACTGTCCAAATGTTCATGTTGTAATCCTGTTGGGTTTAGAGAAGATGCTTTGGGTTCAGGGTTTGAGTCTTTGGGCTTCGTGTATGGTTTGTGGGTGAAACCCTTTAAGAAATATGGTTTTGTCTTCCAAAATTCTATACTGTAACCCGCAGATAAATGTACCTGTTTATTTTTGTGGTGTAAAACTTTTCTACAAATTCATCTGAGCCTTCACAAAACTTTCACCTTAAGAGACTGTGCATGATACCTAGCTTAAATGTACTATATTATTGCCAATATTACCGTTGTAACCGTTTATGATTTGGGGTATTGTTGTTACGTAATACTCATCGCTATGGTTGTTGATGTTTAATGCTGATGTTGAATTCTAACTTGGCTTGAATTGGCACGCAGGCGCTTGTTGTATGTTTTGATAATAACTCCCTCTGTCTGCCGCTAAGTTAATGACATTGAAAATAATAGTCATCTAAGAGGGATAAATTTTGAGTCAAGAAGAAATACTGTCCGAACTAAAAAAAATACGAGAAGCCCTAGAAAAAGTGCCGCCGCCGTCTCCGCCTGCATCGCATAGTCTGTGGGATGAGTTTAAAGCGTTTCTATCGAAATACAAAGTGTTTGGCCTCGCCGTTGCCTTCATCATCGCCCTATACGTGGGGACATTGGTTCAAGCTTTAGTTCAAAATCTGCTTTTGCCCGCGATCGGTTTAGCCATTCCTGGTATGGATAATCTATCCACTTTTACTGTTGGAGTCTTTGGAATTGGGCAATTCCTCGTTGCTTTGCTGACCTTTATCATAGTTGCTTTTCTCGTGTTTTTGGTTGTTAAAGTTGCCAAGCGATGGAACATCGAGTAAATTGCCTGAATAAATCAGGTCTCATTTTTTATAATTTTGTATCTCTGGTTAAGTGTTGTGTCTGATTGTGTCCGCATGATTTAGTGGTTACTTTTTGTTTTGCGAATACTTATATTAAACCTACATTTAGAATACTAGTTTTAGAGGAGACAATCATGAGTACTCAACCTTTCCATGTGACGGATTCAAATTTTGAGCAAACCATTCAAAGTAATCGGACGGTGTTGGTGGATTTTTGGGCGAATTGGTGTGGTCCTTGTCGGGCTTTAGGGCCCATCATTGAGGAACTTGCTGGAGAGTACAGCGGTAAAGTCTTGGTCGGTAAGCTTGATGTAGATGAAAGCCCCCAAACTGCTGAGAAATTTCAAGTCTTCAGTATTCCCACCATGATTATATTTAAGGATGGACAGGAAGCTGAGCGGCTTGTTGGGTTATGTCCAAAAACCCGTATAACCGATGCATTGGCAAAGCATCAGTAGCCTCTATGGGCCCTTCATTTTTTCATACATTTTTTCAAGTGTCCAACGGACGCTTGATTTAAGCTCCTTTAGCCGTTCCTCATCAACGTTTTTGATGATTATCTCTTTGATGTATTCACCTTCACGAACGATATTGTAGCTAAACATTTGGTCCGGTGTCAGTTGCCCTAAACGTACGAATTCTTTGTCTTTTTCTTGCATCTTGGCAAACACCTTTTCCACCAAAAAATTGGTAAACGGTGGGGTATTGACGCTAAAGTTTTTGCTCTCATCAGGCAGTACATGAATTTGTTGACGCTCAAAATACATCAATGCCAAGGGCTCCTCAGCCATGGTTTTTAGGGGTATGACGGTTTCTGTTTCAGCTACCGATATGGGTGCTGGTGCCAAAGGAGCCGGGGCCACTGGGGCGGTGGGTGTTGGTTGCTCAGCTGGTTTAGTAGGCAAAACTACCTCTTTTAGCGTAGGTGATGGTGGTGGCGCAGAAATCTCTTTTATGTCCCCGCGCTTAAAGCCCTTCTCAAGCAAAATCATATTAACTGTATCGAGCGACGCTTGTACTTCTTGGCTTTCAGTGTTGAGTTTCTCGAGCTGATCTTCTAGGCGTTTTTTGAAAGCTATGAGGGCCTTTATTCTTTCAGAGTCTTGAGTCATCCAACATCCCTTCGCACTACAATTGTACCTGGTACTTAATCAGTTTTTAGCCTGCTATCTATGGTGGTGATTCACCGATTTTTTTAAGTTGCCCCTTGTACATCTCTACAATTTCCTTTGAGGTGGTGGCATCTTGGGGACTTTTATCTGTGCGGTATTTTCCTGTGAAGCGGGGAAAACGAATGGCCATGCCGCTGCCCTTGCGGACTGAATCCATTGCTGCCATGTGAATAGGGCTGAGTGTAACTTCGGCACCTAAAATCTCCAAAACAATCGCGGGTTCAAACCACACATCCGCTTCCAGGGTGGATTGGACACGACTGTTTTTGCGGGGAACCGCATGCTTTTGTAGCATCTCATAGAGTTGGCTGAGGTCTTTGTCGGTAAAGCCGGTGCCGCATTTAGTTATGGTTTCAAAAATCTCCTTTTCAGGGTTATACGTCGCCAAGAGTAGCGCACCATAGGCGCCGGCGCGTTTACCTCTGCCATGAAACGCTCCCACAACCACCAAATCTACGGTATCGGTCATTTCACTTTTGTAGTCGCGCTTATACTTAATCCACAACCAGCCGCGGTTGCCTGCTTGATATATAGAGTCATCACTCACAGATTTGCACATTAAACCCTCGCAGCCTTCCTCTATGGCTTTCTCAAAAAAATCTTCTAGTTGCTGGGGGGTTTTGACGAGTTGCTGGCTGGCCGGTTTTAGACGGATATTTTGTTTAATGATCTTCTCTAAGGTTTGGCGTCTTTTGGGTAAAGGTTTCTGCGTTAAGTCGATGCCGTCTACATAGAGGGCATCAAAGGTGAAAAGCGAGATAGGATACTGGGTGACTGCTGCTTCGATGCCGTATTTACGTCTACGGTGCATCAATTCTTGAAAGGGCCGCATATCTCCGCTTTCAAGGTCTATGGCGACACATTCCGCTTCAAGAATGGCCTCCTTTGCGTCTATCTGTGTGCGGATCAACTCCACCACATCAGGATACTGGCTAGAGATGTTTTCAAGTCGACGCGAAAATAGCAAAACTTTGTCGCCGCTTTTGTGGGCCTGTACCCGTTCGCCGTCATATTTGTATTCTGCCAAACACTTGCCGCCAAATTTCTCCAAAATCTCCTCCGGGACACCGAGCCGCTCAGCTAGCATGGGTCGAATGGGTTCTCCTATCATCACTTGGAATTTTTCTATACCTTCTATGCCTTTTTCGGCCACAACACTAGCCACTTGGCCTAAATCTGAGGAAATGTTGTAGGCGCGTTCGATTTTTTCGCGGGTTTCTTTGCCGCCGCCATAGGCAATTGCCAAAGCATCCAAAACTGTCATGTCTGCGATGCCTAGCCGCAGGTTTCCTGTGACGGTTCGGATGAGCCATTTTGCCTCTTTTGGGGAGGCATCCGTTAAGAGCCCGCTAAAGAGCCCCATCTTGGTATCCACTGCGCCTGAACCGCTGGTTTTGGCGAGTTTATCAAGGGTTTCATAGACTCGCTGGACGGTGAGGGGTTTGGTAAAAAATGTGGATTGTTTGCGTTTAGTGAGTAGTTTCTCTGCGGTTTCGCCTAGGTCTCCGCTTCTTTGTAACTCTGATTGGATTGAGGATTCGTTGTTGCCTGTGGCTCGCATTAGAGCCCGTATGGCGAGTTTTTCGGCAATACCCATTTCTATGCCAACAAAATCAGGGTAGAGTTTGCCCTGTGTTAAATAAATCACCTTTGAGATGATGTTTTTGGGAGTTTTTTTTAGCAGTTCGACTAGATGGTCAGTCATTTCTAGACGTTTGGTGGTGTTTTCGATTTTCTCGTATGATTCGCTGATTATTATGTAATCCATGTTTTTCGCTCAAGAATACTTGTGTCAGCGATATTAAAATTTGCACCAGAGTTGGTTTTTTATTGTCTGATCTTGCTGGTTTGTGGTTTGTGGTGTCTAGGGGTGTGTTGTTTGGTGTTTTTGTTTTTGTATAAGGGTTGGGTTGGTTGGTGGTTGTGTGGGTTTTGAAAATTGAAATTTGGGTTGTGTAAAATCGTTTGTGGGTTCTGGGTGTGTTTTGTTGTTTTTGTGTTTATTTTTTGTAGTTTTTGATATGTGAGACAGTTGTGTTTTTTGTGTGTGAGTTGTATTTTTGTATGGTTTGAGTTTAAAATAAAGAAAAATGCTGGGTTGTGTTGGTGGTTCCTGAAATTAGCGCTTGGTTCACTGTTTTATGCTCCATCGATTAGATGGACTGTTCCGTCTGGACAGTAGACTTTGTCAAACACTTCTGTTATGCTGAAGCGTCTGCGGCAAGCTTTCATTTCGGAGCATCCGTCGCAGTCACGTGATAACGTTTGTTTTTTCCTCCTGTGGTCGTGTTTGAGGCAGCTAACGGTGCATTCAGCGCTTTACTGAATCGCACTTCTTAAGATTACCTCCAATAAAAGCAATAGCCCTATCAGAGCTTTTAAGCCTTATGCTGCCTAAAATGTTGATTTTAACTCAGAAAGCTAACAACCGTCAGCCTTCACTTAAATTTAATAATAAACTTACGATATAAAGTTTCGGTATTTCTTCAATTCCACCTGATTTGATAACTTGTCTGCTACATCAGCTCTAAATCCACAAATCAGCCGTCTAAGCTCACAAAACTGTCAGCAACAGCGGCAGCAGCAATAGCAGTCTACCAGAAAATATGGCTAGATGCAGACTATAGACAACCAAAACACCTCTCACCCTCTTAATTATCCCCCAAAACAAAGCACTCAAACCACAGCGCCACAAATGCCCTTCTTATTAACCCTATAAACACACTTGCGCTGTTTGAACTCGCCTGCTCTTACTTCGCATGGTGCCATAGCACCAATTATACACAAACGAGCTCATACTTTCTTCTTAGCAACTCTGTTGACTTAGCAAATAGAAAAGGTTTTAGGGTTATAAGCGGTATCTCACAACACTCTCTTGAGGCTCCATCTACCCCCAAACGGCGATGTAATGTGTTAGCTCATAAACATGAAATCAAAAAAACGCATGTGACATTTGTAGAATTCGACGACGTGATATTCACCAAACTGGCCGAGGACAGCAACTACTTTGGCGAAGGCAACTCTAAAAACCGGCAAATGGAGTTCGACTTCGAATACTGCCTATCTTGTAGCCTCCGTTTGCTGAATAAACAGCCGATAATGACTAAAGATATTTTAGAAGATGAATTTGAAAAATATGTAACACAAGCCAAACGCGGTAACTACCAAAAATCAACCGAAATAACGATACAGCATAGCGATTTTGAAGTATTAGAAAACTTGATCAAAAACGCATTAGCATTTGGCAGACTAAGAGCAAACCCTAATGATAATCCCTCTTAACTAATCAAAAAAACCTGCACATACATATGAGCGACTGTTTATCCCACAACCAACATATGACACGAAACGCCACTATAAAAAGAAAGTTATGAGAAAATGATGTTCTGGTTTCTGTTTTTAGCGGTTATGGATTAGGTGCCTACGTTGTTGCGCATATTGTATTCGTCTGTCAGTTCATTAAATGCTCTGAAACTGTTGTAGTCCAGCCACCAAAAGGAACTATGTTCAAGCAACAAGAATAAGTCCATACGCTCATACTGTTTGGCAATCAGTTTTAGTCTGTTGGCTATGGCGTGCATGATGTGTATTGCGAGAGCGATAGCAACTATACCTGAAACGGTTAGTAGTGGAGCCAGCATTATTAGAAGAGCCGCTACATTAACGGAAATAAGGCTGGCACAGGCACTAATTATGATGATAGCACAAGCCAAAACTATTACATAGGGTATAAGGAGTAACATCGGAGAAAACCGTAATACGCCCTTTGTGTGTTTGACAAATACATTTTCTGAAAGGATGTTAATTTTTTTAACAAATTTCACGCAATAGACAGGCGCATAAACACCTAATGTTATTAAGGTCACGAAAATCAAACCGATATAGTTTTGATTTTTTTTCATAGGGGCGCTTAAGGTTGTGGAACGTTTGCTCAAACTCTTTCACCTCTTGCACATCGGCAAGGTTTAGCATTTTGGATTGCTTCAGTCTGAACTTGTTCTAAAACAACATGTTGCTTCATGCGTTTTTTCTTTTGTTCCTGTTTTTCGGTCATTTTTTAACAATCAATACGAAATTATTATGTTAAAATTAAATAGAGTGGGTTTAAGAAAGGGGTTTTGGTACAGTGATTTACTTTAGTACAGTTGTTTACAGAATGTGATAAATAGGCGGTTTAAGCATATTTGCGCGATGTAGTTTGAATCGAAAATCTGCTCTAGCGATATTGCTTGCCTTTCTGGTGTTTTCAGTCTGTTTCACGGCAATAGTTTCTGCAAGCAGTAGTGGTTTTTCTCCCTGTTTTGATAATACCTCTTCTGTGGGGGATATGGAGCAGTTTTCGGTCTGTGTTCCTCTTGTGTTTGGTGTAGGTTTGCATAGTAATTCTTCGCATCCCCTTGAGCAGCCGACAAGACAGGAAATATATAGTTTCATTAAGGATAATCCGGGTGTGCATTTTAGGGGTATATGTAGCGCTTTGCATTTGTCTATCGGTATGGTTCAATATCATTTGACAGTGCTTGAGCATGCTGATCTTGTGGTAGTGTATAATGATGGGCAAACTAAGCGGTATTTTGAAGATAAGCTCTTTACGGTGGAGGAGATGCGGTTGTTTTCATTGATGCGGCATGAGACAACTTCAAAAATCATAACTATCTTGGCTCAAAATGAGTCCGTTGTTCACCGGGATATAGCGTTTGCTCTTAATGTCTCTTCGCAAGCTGTGACTTGGCAAATGAATCAGCTAAAAAAGGCAGAATTAATCAGCTCTGAAAAAACCGGCGTTAACATCAAATACACCCTAAATGACCCAGACACACTAAAAAAAATCTTGACCTAACCAACTACTAACCCGTAATTCCACAACTTTTCTTACCATTACCACAAAATGTGATGTTGCCTGCGTGTATTTGATTGGTGAGGCTTCCCGGATTTGAACCGGGGTCTGTAGCGCCCGAGGCTACAAGCCTAGACCAAGCTAGCCGAAAGCCCCAACCAAAGGAAGATGTGTTTTATGTTATTTGCTGGGTTGGCTTTAACTTTAGCGGTGGGCCATACTCTGCTGTTTAATGTTTTGTACTGTTTGAGGTGGATTTCTTGGGAACTCTACCCCTTGATCTGATGTTTACTAAACTGACTTCGTGCCGCATGGGCTACACCAACATATGTACCTTTCAATTCTGCTGTTTACGAGCTGTTCTCTCTATCTCATCGACTCTACCCATGACATTGTGGTGTATCAACCATAGACATAGTTGTTTGATCTATACTGGTTAGTCGAATTGTTATCATCGGGTCATCCATTTCGTGCCGCCTTTGTAGGATGTGACATAAGCGTAGAGATATACAAACGAGAGTGCAAGCATCATCACAAAAAAGAAGGTGCGGTAAACAAAGTCTTCGCGGGTGAAGTAATCGACCAGTATTTTCGTAGTTAACGCAAACACCACCGAAACCAACATTAGCCAAGCTATGTATACCGTGACTACCTCAAAGCTCCCAAGCCAGATCAAGCTTGTGAGGCTGGCGATTAGTGCGAGGGGTGTTGCAAAAGTTATAAATAGGGTTGTGTAAAAAACCAATTTTTGGTTCCACTTTCTGTGGAGAAATAGTTTTGCTGCAAACAGAAAGCCGCAAACTGAGCTTCTGCCCCAGCGGGTTTGTTGTTTGATAAATTGCTGTAGTGTAGGCGGTGCAATGGTATATACCATGGCGTTGGATTGGTAAACTGTTTTGCCGCCTAGTTGTAGCATAAAATTTGTCATTTGGCGGTCGTCACCTGTAACGCAACGTCGGCCAAAAAAGGTTTCCTCGAGCCACGCATTAAGTACTGCCTCAATTTTCTCCCGTCGATATGCCGAGAGCACACCTGAGCAACATGTAACCATGCCCAAAAGGCTCTCTGATGCTTTGCGGATCCGAAATGCCCCTGCGTACCAGACTTTTTGGAATCGAGCAATGATTGAGTTAGCTTCTGGGCTATACTCGTTGGAAACCATAGCGTTCCCACAGACTGCGTATACTTCTTTGTTTATGAAGGGTTGTACTAAATTAGTTATGGTGTCGGGACTGATTTCTGCGTCGCTGTCTATACATACTACGATTTCGCCTGAGCATTTTTTGAGGCCTGAAGCGGTTGCATGACGTTTACCGGTATTTACATCATGCTCAACCACCTTAAACCCGTGTTCAAGTTGTTTTTGTTTAATCACCGTTAAACTGTCGTCGGTGCTTTTGTCATCGACTACAAATAGCTCAAACTTATTCTTTGGATAGTTTGAGCTAAAAATGGCATCAATGGTTCTGGCTATACCCTGTTCCTCATTGTAGACTGGAACTATAACGCTTACACTTGGACGGTAACCTTGATCAGGTATTGGTTTGTATAGATAGGCGCCTGTTAGGTTGAAAAGCAAAAAAGCTGTAGTGGCGACCTCGTAGAGTAGCATAGCAATATGAATCCAGCTCCAACTTAACCCCATTGCCCTAAACCTGTAAAAGAGTAAAAAAGCTAAAGCAACTATCGAACAGCCGAATAATACTGCATTTAGCAATTTTTTCTTGTTTGCACTTGGCATAGCATGATTAGCCGCTCAGCTGTTTTTTGTTTTTGTCACAAATTGTTGTACATAATTGTCGTTTGTTTTCATTGCACCTTTTAGGAGTTCGGTGTCTTGTGCTAGGCTGGCTAGAAAAGCGGTGTCTTTTGGGAGGCATTCTTTGCCGATACCGTCTCGTGCTTCTAGAAGGGCGGTATTCCACTTTGTGTTAATGGCTGCTCGCCATTCATCAAAGTTAAGGTTGTTTTTACTTGCGATTATTTTTAATTCTTCAGCGAATGCGATTTGTACGTATCTGTGTGCATTTTCAGCTATTTTTGTAGCTTCAGCGGTTTCAATGTTTGAAACTATGTGTGTGGGTATTTGTAGTGTGTTGTAGAATTGTTGTGCTTTGTTTAGGCTTTCATTGTTAAGTGTGCCTAGGACTCTTAGTTGTTTTACGCCGTGTTCTGTTTGTTCCTCTTCCCACCATCTATGGGGGCAAACGGCTATGTATTTTAAGTTGTGTGTATTTGCCATTTTGCGGGCGGTTCCCACTTGTAGGGTGGATTCAAAACAGACAAGTGCGTCTGGGTTTAGTTGGCTGATGTTTTGGCAGCAACTGTTTATTGCTGACATATCGGGTGTATTGTTTCTAAAATAGGTGTTAACGGCGATTACATAGATGTCTGCTTGTGTTGGGTTTGATGTGGCTGGGATGCCGGTTTGGTGTGCTTTTAGAATTGCTTGTTCTTTAATGTCATAGCCGATTGTAGGGTAGTGCTTTGAAATGTAGTGGGCTGTTGGTAGGCCTATGTTGCCTAAACCCATGATACAAACTTTTTCATTTTTTTGATTCATTATGTGTTATCCCTTCCTATTTTAATTTCTATCTAGGGGTGTTGTGATTGGGGGTTGTGAAGAGTGCGGGTGTTGTGGTTGGATGTTGTGGTGTTGGTTGTTTTCTCCTCATAGTAACCAATCAACCAATCGAGATATCGTAAGTCTTGGATAGTAATAAACAATACGGAAGAGAAAAAGTTGAAACCGTAATTTTACAAATATTTACTCTAACCCATAAGACATTCACAAGCTTCTAAACTGGTTACCCAAACTATGCCTAATAAGAACTAACTGCAAACATCACTAAAACTAACCTATTAGTCAACTCTCCGTTTTTAAGAGGATAATACTTCAATAACCCTGCTCAACAGCACAACCGAAATGCCGCCCATAACAGAGTACCTGCTATATCAGTAAAAATATTGTTTGAACACCCCATTACTCAGGGCACAATAACTACTACAATATCAGCTAACCGCAAAACCCTAAATCCTAATACACACTCCGCCCAAGCCCCCGCTCTAGTGCCCAGTAAAACCAACCCAAATATACCCATAGACATCATAGTTCTATAACGTACTTAGCCCGTGATAGAGTGGATAGACGTTATTTTGTGGTTGCGTTTTTGACTATGCAACTTTCAAATATTTGAAGCGGTTATGCGAATAGCGGCTTATCCCCGTAGCTGTTTGATTTCCCACCAATAAGACTGTATGAACAAATGTTTGTATACATACTCCGAAAACACCTTAAGCAAGTTAGCCATAAAAAATACGGTAATAATGAACTTTAGATTGGGGGAATTATTCTGTGGTGCTGGCGGGTTGGCCTGGGCCGCAAAGACGACAAAGATTTCCAGCAACGCAATAAATTATACCATCTCCCACACATGGGCAAATGATTATAACAAAGATGCTTGTGAAACGTACCGCAACAACATCGACAAAAAACATGTTGTATGTTGTGATATTGCAAAACTTGATATGCCAAAACTCCCCTCAATTGATGCTTTAGCTTTCGGTTTTCCCTGTAACGATTTTAGCGATGTTGGCGAAAAAAAAGGATTCAACGGCAGTTACGGTCAACTATACCAATACTGTACAAAGGCGCTAAGACTATTTCAACCGAAATGGTTCCTGGCTGAAAACGTCGGTGGTTTGAGAAACGCAAATGACGGACGCGCATTCAAAGTTATCTTGCAGGAAATGGCCGAAACAGGATATAACATAGTGCCTAATCTCTATAAATTTGAAAATTACGACATCCCCCAATCTCGACACAGAATAATAATGGTTGGCATAAGAACAGACATTAACTTAACCTTTAGAGTTCCAGCTCCCTTCACATCTAATCCAATTACCTGTAAAGAAGCCATAGAAAATCCACAAATTCCTGCTACAGCTAAAAACCAAGAACGTACTAATCAGGCAAAGCATGTTATAGAAAGATTGCAGTACATAAAAGAAGGTGAAAATGCTTTCACTGCAAATATACCAGAACATTTACGGCTTAGAGTAACGGGTGCAAAAATTAGTCAAATCTATAAGCGATTAGATTCTACAAAACCCGCCTACACGGTTACAGGTAGTGGCGGCGGAGGTACGCACATGTACCATTGGAGAGAAAATAGAGCCTTAACAAACAGAGAAAAAGCACGATTACAAACCTTCCCTGATGATTTCGATTTTAGCGGTTCAAAAGAGAGCGTGAGACGGCAAGTGGGCATGGCGGTTCCTCCAAAAGGTGCCAAAATAGTTTTTGAAGCAATTTTAAAAACATTTGCCGGTATAGAATATCCCTATGTTCAACCCAATATTGCGCCAATTACTAATGGTTACTGCCCGCCTCGATTGTTTGAGCCCTCTTACGCAACCTTATGACACCAGTAAAATGCAAGTTACTTTTGAAAAATGGCCTGGTACATCAACAAACATCCAATCGCCACCCCTGAAGACTCGCAACCAACCTCTAATGAAGGGCAAGATCCTAAAAGTTTGCCAATGATACCTATTATCGCTGTTACAAGCGTAATTGTAGTGCTTGGTTTGTTCTTTTATGCCTTTCAAAAATGTTTCTAAAACAAACTTGTTAAAACAGGATTTGAGTGTGTTTGCAATTTGATAACGTCAAATTGTTTAGAAAACGTAAATAGACAATATTTGCTGAGTTTAACCCAATTTATACACTGTTTAATAGACGTTTAATTGCCGATTTATCTTGTTTGGGCGGTTGAGTTGTTTGGGTTCTATTAGACTTTTATCAATGCGTTTAGTGAGGGTTTTCTGCAAAACTTGAGGGCTAACAATCATTTGTGGATCTGGCGAATTTTTCTGCTTCAAATTAGGTATTCTGAACTAACCCTTCCGGATAAGGTGTGATTTTGCAGAATTTACTCAAAAACTAGTGTAATTTTGCTAAATATTATCAAGTTTTTATTAATGCCATATTAATAGCCAAGGTGGAAATGCACTTGCGGGGCTATATTATTATTATTTATATGCGCACGTAGTGTTATCCGCCAAACACTTATTAACTTGCTGAGCAGAGAGCAGATATGGAGAGAAAAAAATGGGAATTAAAAAATTTTTTGCAGTTTCTTTGATTTTTATAATGACGCTTTCTGCGATGCTTTCTGTTATTCCATCGCTTAATGCTGCACAATACGATACATATCTATACACTACTGCTGCCCCTAACCCTATAGGAATCAATCAGCAATTAGGCATAACTGTTATTTTTCCCAACATTCCACCAGCTCAGCTACCTCTTGACTCGCCAAGGTATGGATATTGGGAAAACCTGACTCTGACAATCATAAAGCCTGACAACACTACAGAAACTAAAGGACCTTACAAAACAGCCGAAGCAGGAACAGCATTTGTTCAATACACCCCCACAATGGTGGGCACCTATAAGTTCCAATGGCACTTTCCTGGACAGACAATAGAGACTGGACCCCGCACAGGCGATTACTACAAACCTAGCACAAGCTCAATGTACTTAGTAACTGTACAAGAGGATCCAATTCTGCCAATACCTGATAACCCTCTTCCAACTGACTATTGGTCAACTCCAATTTATGGAGAAAACAGAGCCTGGGGCGTTCTTGCTGGTAACTGGCTAAGTGGTCAAAACTATCGAAATGACGGAGTTAGCGGCGATGGCTATAACCCCTACACTGAGGCACCTAACAGCGCCCACATACTATGGACAAAGCAAGAAATGTTCGGAGGCATAGTCTCAGGCGAAACAGATGCCAATTCAGCTTACACTGGCAGAAGACCAAGCGAGAAGTTGATGCCCCCAATAATAATGGGTGGAAGACTCTACTACAATGAACCAACCTTTATCGGAACTTACGGTTCTGCAACTTATAATGGATTCAAATGCGTCGACCTATCTACTGGAGAAACAATATGGACTACAGCCCCTAACGAAGGTCAATACATAACCTCAGGTCAAATATTTTATCACCATTCAACAGCCCAAGAATCAGTAACGCAATACCTTTGGAAAACTGAGGGCTCTGAATGGTCAATGTACGATGCATGGACTGGACGTTGGATCCTTAACATAACTGGCATACCAAGCGGAACTAACTACTTTGGACCACACGGTGAAATATTACGATACAGTATTGACACACGAAACAATGAGTTATCCATGTGGAATTCAACTAAAGTGCTGCTCACTAGAATCCGAGCAATCGGTGAAGCTATCGACTGGACTCCAGTGCAAGGTGTATACAACTACTCAGACGGCATCCAATGGCGCGTATCAATACCTGCCATAGCAGGAAACCAAGCTATCCGCGTAGTTACCCCGGACTTAATACTCGCATCTAACTTCTTCCCCATCACTGACACGCAACCAAATGTGATTCGACAAGATATGGCATATGACATCAGTAAGGCACCAGAAAATGTACGAATGCTCTGGATTGCCAATAGGACTGTGTTCGACACAAGCGACCCTATTCTTGGATACGAAAACGGCATCTACGTGGCATTCGCCAGAGACAAGTTGCAATGGTTCGGTTATAACGCATACACAGGTAGCCAAATTTGGGCCGCAGAACCATTCGATACAGCGTTTAGCACCTATTCCGGTATCAACCCCGACAATAAAGTTATCGCCAACGGTGTACTCTACAATACTGCTTACGATGGCATGGTACGCGCACTGAATATGTCAACTGGGAAGCTTCTATGGGATTGGTCCACAGGAAGCGCTGGAGTAGATAGCCCCTATGGCGGCTGGGCAATACAGGGAAGCTACACAGGTCCACGATTTGCTGATGGCAAATTCTTTGGCATCAATGGCGAACACACTCCAAGAGCTACCCCCTGGAAAGGCGGAAGAGTCTATGCAATTGACGCAGAAACAGGTAAAACAGTATGGAGCATCTCAGGTACTCAATCTGAAGCCGCAGCATCTGCAATTGCCTACGGGAAACTAGTCTACCTAAACGGCTATGACGGAACAATATACTGCTTCGGAAAAGGTCGATCTGCTACCACCATAGACGCACCAGCAACTGCACTCACATTAGGCTCTAGCTTAGTAATACGTGGTACAGTCACTGATCAATCACCCGGCAATACTTGCCTTGGAATCCCCGCAGCAGGTACTCCCGCAATATCTGACGAGAGCATGAGCGAATGGATGGAATACCTATATCAGCAACAACCCAAGCCCACAAACGCGACTGGCGTTAAAGTAACCCTCTCGGTCTTAGACGCAAACGAAAACTACCGCCCAATCGGCACAACAACCAGCAACATTGACGGCTTCTTCTCATACAACTGGGTGCCAGACATTTCCGGACAATATACTGTCTATGCTTCCTTTGAGGGCAGTGAATCCTACTATCCTTCACACGGTGTCACATCATTTGTAGTCGATCCTTCAGCAGAAACACCCGCTCCTGCAGATAATACAGAACAATCTCTGGCAGATCTTTACTTCATACCAATGTCAATCGCTATCATAATTGTGATCTTAGCAGTCGGTGCAGTTATAGTTATAACCCTGAGAAAGCGACCATAAGACGAAAGATCTAAATATTTTTTATCCTTTTTTTATTTTGAATAAAATTCCTAAATGATAAGCTGGATTTTTCAGAGCAAAAGGCAGAAAATTTTTTGTGTGAATTAAAAAGGATTGATCAGAGATGTCTGCTGTAACATTCTTAACAGGACATACCCTTAAACACTGTCAACCCCATAAAAGGCAATTCAGCATGCGTGGTCCAAAATGATTTCACTTGCCGTATTACCGCTGATAGCATAATGTAGTTTGCTTTGCACAATTTTGAAAAATTCGTGGGTCTCTGGCATGGTTTGTATGGCAAAATCTGTTTGTCCAAGTGCGATGATTTCTTTGCGTGGGTCGCCGTTTTGGACGATGAGGTAACAGGCGTATCTTGTGAGTTTGTAGTCAACGACTTGTTTTTCTGCTATTTTAGGCATTTGTATCATTTTGTTACTGTCAGCAAAATGATCCCCCCATTAAATCCGCTGTTTTTGCAGGCAAGCATGGCTCTATCAATTGCTTTTGAAAAATTTTCCCATTTTGCATATCGTAACACTTTTTGCAAATCCCCGGCATACCATTTCAACTCTGTTTTCATCGATCTGCTTGATTGTTTCAAAGGGTTCGTATTCAATGGTATCTATCTGTCATTTGTGTTCCTCTTTACGCTCTAACGTTATAACTGAAGTTACCATTTTTGAATGTATAACCCCTAAATCATTGAGAACAACGAATTTCGTGCCACCACTCATACAATAGTGAAGTTGATAACTATTCTAGGGCACACTGTTCCTTAGCTGGAACAATATGTTCCAAGATTAGACTTAAAAACGCATTGTACCGTTTATAGCTTGGTGTTATAATGAAACCAATCTTAGTTGCGATAACCCTAAGAAAACAGCTCAAACCACCTTTTACTCAAAGCTTTCAAATAATAAAAAAACAAAAAGAGTGCGCTGATAAATATGAAAAAGAACGCGTTGATAAGTATGATTAAAATTTTTTCTTTAATGTTGCTTTCCATACTTATACTCAGCTCGTTTACAACTGTATTTAGTGTTGTTTCGGCATCAGAATTAGTTGAAGATTCTTGGAATACTAAGACTGCGATGCGTCAGGCCCGATGGGGGTTAGGGGCTGTGGCGGTTGATGGGAAAATTTATACAATTGGCGGTCAAACAGATGATCATGGTTATGTGGGTACTAATGAACGGTATGATCCAAAAAAGGATGCATGGTTTACTCTGAAGTCTATGCCTACCCCTCGATCTAATTTTGGTATAGCGGCATATCAAGGTAAAATTTACTGTATAGGCGGCAATACTGCGGACGTTTTGAATGTGAATGAAGTTTATGATATAGCGGCTGATAGTTGGAGTGCTAAAACGTCACTACCAGTTAGCGGATCAAATGTGCAGGCACATGTTGTGGATGAAAAAATTTTCGTTATAGCTTCTCGTCTTCTGTATATGTATGATCCCATTACTGATTCATGGACTCAAAAAGATTCTTTACCTAAAACCATCGTTCAATCTGCCCCATATGTTTATTCCGCGGTGGTAGACAATCAGATAATAGTTATTACTTCTGACGAAGCTGTTGAAGTCTTGATTTATGATCCAAAAACTGATGTGTGGCGTGAAGGAAAAACAACAGGATATCATGGTGGTGGTATGGCTGTTGCTGTAGCAACATCGGGTTGTTTTGCCCCTCAAAGAGTCTATGTCTTAAGTGGCGGGAGTGCTATATTTTTTATGCCCATAGGTTTTGTTAGTGCTTATGATCCGTTAAGTGGTACGTGGGAACAGATCAAGGATGATCCAATACCTCGAGCACGTTTTGGTGTAGCTGTTCTTGATGATGTTTTATATGTAATCGGAGGCGCACTCTTAGGAACAGAAGGTAAAAGAGAGGCTTCATCTGTAAATGAGCAGTATGTGCCAATTGGTTATCACGGTACTGGATTCTCTGGTTCTGGTTCTGGTTCTCCTGTAGATAATCTGGTTTTTGTAGGTGCAATAGTTGGAACGGTTGTAGTCGTTGCTGTGGCAGTATCGTTATTGCTCTTTTTTAAGAACAAAGGAAAAAGGTGTATATTCAATCATGTCTGTTGAACAAAAAACCACGAAAAACTAAATTCCAACGAAAAACATGTACTCTAAAGTCTAGCAAACAGCATGAGTGAATACATACCGTATTTGTAGCCTAGTTTTTGTATGTCCAGGGTTTGGGTGAAGGCGTTTATTCCCCGGCAGATGTGGTCTTGTGGCATGCATTGGTCAAGACTTTTCGGCATTAGTTCTGATGCCTGAAATTGCAAGGGTATTTTCTAAAAATTTGTTGTATAATGTTAAATGTGCGAATGTGCGATAATTATGTTTAAAGGCGTGGCGTATGGCTGATAAAAACATCAGGCTCTTTGAAAATAAACGTATTCGCACTGCTTGGGATGAGGAAAAACAGGAATGGTATTTTTCCGTTGTTGATGTTGTTAGTATATTAACAGATCAAAATGATTACAGAGGGGCAACGAAATATTGGAATACAACAAAAACTCGTCTAATTGACGAAGGTGTCAACTGTCCACAAAATGTAGACAGTTGAAAATACAAGCGCAAGACGGCAAAATGCGCCTCACAGACGTTGCGGATACGAAGCAACTTTTACGCATTAGGAACAGTTAATCAATATCTTACGAAAACATGTGAGGGCATAGATTATTGTGGTGAGGCCGCTGGGATTTGAACCCCAACTTTTAAGGAGATATCGCCATAACAACCCCCTTTTTCTTTTTCTATGCCGCGACATTTCTTTTGGCACGTTGCTTATTGAATAAATTTAGCTATCTCAGCTTCAATTCTAGCTGGATCAAATAATATTACATCTGCGCGGTTGCCTGAGAAATCAAAACCAGCTTTTGAAAACAGTACCTTTTTGACAGGTTTGTTTGTTTTAAGAGCCTTAGAACTCTCTTCTAACCGATAAAGTTCAGCACAAGAAGTTTTTTTGTTTGTCCATTTACACTCGCCTACATAGAGGTTTGTTTGAGTTTCAACTATAACATCTATTTCTCTATCTTCAAATTTTCCAGAGCTAACCTCAACAGGCCCCCACCACCTGCCAATTCTACCGCCTGTTTCCCCCATGTTCTTTAGGTATTGTGTAAGGAAAGTTTTACAGAATATTTCAAAACGTCTGCTAACAAACTCGTTTAGTGCATCATTGCTGGGCGGTTCTATTTTGCCATAGACATTTGTGAACCAAAACGCAATAGTATTATCTTTGATTGAGTAAACGCCTTTTTTGCTTCTTTGCAAATTTTGCCCAAACGGCACACTACGTTCAACAAGTTGAAAATCTCGCTGCAATGCTACTATGTATTTAGAAAGGGTAGTCTGTGCAACACCCAACCTGTTAGCTATCTCGCTGCCTGAAACAACACCTGCACCTATTGCCTCTATGATGGAAAAATATTTTTTGTAGGCAGATCCAAACTCTTGTCGCAACACGTTTTGGCCTTCTTCTTTAAGAGGCGCTGCAACATCAAAGAAAAACTCGTAAACAACATCATCACGATTTGTTCGCTTTTCTAACAGTTCATAATAATAAGGTATGCCACCTAGTATACAATAGTTTTTGATTTTGTCTATTGCCCCTATTCCAAGGTCTGTTTGAATTTCCCATACAATATTAAGTGAGAAGGGTTGTAGAACCATATTGTAGCTGGCTCGGTTGAAAAGTGGCGCCTTTTGTTGAGTAAATATCTTGTTCATCATACTAACATAGGATCCAGAAAAAATGAGCAACTTGGCGTTTGTGTCTTTGTATTTTTCCCAAACACGTTGGAAAACGTAGGGTATGGCGGTGTCTACTTCTATAAGGTTTGGGAATTCGTCAATGTATAGAATTTTTTTCTTTGAGACATTGAAAAAATATTCCAAAGCTGATTCAACAGTATTAAAGGATGGGACATATCCGTTTGAGAGTGCTGTTGCGAAATCAGATGCTACTAGTTTTTCTTCTTTGGGCACCACAAGAATCTTTGCGCAGTCTTTACCCTTTAAGAACTCGTCAATAAGTCTGCTTTTTCCTATGCGTCTACGTCCACTTACGATTACCATTTCTGAACTTTCTGTAGAATATGCCTTCTCAAGTGAAGCAAGCTCAGCTTTGCGATCATAGAACTTCAAAATCATCCACCGATAGGATAATCCTGTAGCAGGATAATTATTTAAACTTATATTCTCAAATCGTCAGAAATTGGAGTTTGCAAATTTTGCAAATTGCTTTTTTGGTCTAACTCACTCGAGTAGTATTCGCGTGTGTATTAGCATAAAGTGATTATTTCAAATATGGCTAAACTACCTGAGGACATTAGTTTTAAGGAGTTTTTAACGTCTCATAGATCTATTCTGCATAATCCTCATATGGCCACGGTTTTTTACCATAGCGATCAAATTGAGCGAAAATGGCGAGGAATAAATGTAGTTTAGTGTCATTGTGTCCACTCATTGTAAGCATCAGCTACATTCATATAATCGCCCCCAACGCTCAAATTGGACACAAACTTTGCCGACATCAGAAAGGTTCCATCTCGCTCATACCGATACACAACACCCTCCGGTGCAGTTTGACAACCATGAAAACCCCCACACAACAACCGAAGCGCTTCTACAACAGAAATCGCACCGTTCTCCCACACTAACCCAGCATGGGTAAAGCCATGACATTTACAAGCTGCCATAATATCCGCAAACCCTAATCTAACAGGCCTATCCACTGCGCCTCGGATGATATCAAACACAACAAACGGTTCATGAGGCATTTTATAAAAAAGCGAGTGCGTCTTAATCATCCACTCACCACAAACCCGATCTCCATCCGCAAGCAGAGCATCAAAACGAGCAACATTATCAGCTACAAAATCTGCAAACCGCCGCATAAACACCCACTCAGACGTACGCACATCGTAACCCTTACGCATAACCGGATACAAAACACCATCCTTTTTATATACACCCACATTTGCACCGTCCACTTTTTCAGTAACATAAAGTTTATCACGCTTAGGAAATTGTATCGCTTCAGTGAAAAACGGCTGCATATTTTTCTCCATTAGAGAATCACCCGAATCCTTCAGCCTCGAACCTGTTAAATGCTTAATATTTCCAAAGTTACGCGGAATTATCTTGCCTTGACCAGGCCCACTTAATATGCTCATACCAACTATCTCAATCCCATAAATGATAAACGAACGGTCATTTTCTCCATTTCCAAATGTAACTACTACTGCGTTCAATGATAACGGCTTCTTTTTCATTTGCCTCGAATTCGAGGTAATTAAAATTTGGTGCTGTCTGCTTATTGGTTAACTCCTTGATGTAAAGATAACATAGGTGTCCCAATCATTTTTTTAAAAGCCAACGGCCGTCTTTGTCGCTACCGATGCGCTCTAACATTTTTTTCTCTTTTAACTTTGAAATATTTCACTCAATTGTTCTAAGCTCAACACCGATTTTTATCTTCATTTCTTCCTGTGTGATATATGGGTTTTCAGCTATTAACGTAATTATAGCCTGCTCTGTCTTTTTTACACCGACATTTACACCGACATTTTTCTTATGCTTAATAGTTGTTTGGACATTTTCGATGTAAAATGTGTTTTTAAAAATAACTTTAAACTCATTGCCCTTGGTTTCATAACTGGGAATTTCTTGTCCATATTCTGCGCAGCCCCTGTTTATTTTATCAATACTTCTTAGGGAGCAGCGGAAAAAGATAGCGCAAAAGTTGAAAAATGAACGCATCCTCAAGATTCACTTTCACACTCTAAGACACTGGAAAGCCACCCCAGAATACCACAAAACCAAAGACATTATACATGTTATGAAACTGCTTGGCCATCGAAACATCCAGGACACTATGCTGTATACCCACGTCGTACGCATGAAAGTTTTTGCGCAGTTGTTTAGTTAGTTGTGTTTGTTGTGGCTGTTTTGGTTTTTAGAGTGTTAAGAGTTGGTTTAGGTATTTTACTGGGTTACAGCAGATTATGTAACGTTTTTTGTTCAT
>JAIRTW010000090.1 GCA_031254875.1 Candidatus Bathycorpusculum termitum | reverse complement strand
TTACGAACAAAAAAAACAAGGTCTGGATCTGGAAGGCATACTGTCGAACTACCGGCGAGCTTGTGGATTGGGAATGCGGAAACCGAAGTACTCAAACGTTAAAGAAGATGCTTGATCGGCTGCAGAATTTGAAGGTCAAGGTTTTCTTTGCAGATAATTGGGAAGCTTATGCGGAGCTGATTCCACCTAAGTTATTTGTTCAGACGAAGGTGCAGACGCGTGGGGTGGAGTGTAATAATTTTTGTCAGCGGCATTGGTGTGGTCGGTTTCGTAGGAAGACATGTATGGTTTCGCGTAGTTTGCGTATGATTGATTTGACGGTTTTTCTGTTTGCTCGTTTTCATGTCAATGGCTCACGAGAGGAGATTTGGAATCTTGTACACAATCCCTTTTGAAACACTCTCAAAAAAAGAAAATCTTACTTCGTTATACACGTGTTTACGATTGTCCGAAAAACCGCATGAAATGGGGATAAACTAAAAAATGAAGTGGCAAATGATTATCTGCTTATCCCAAACGACATTATGATATCGTATTTTTATTAGTAGTTTGAATCGTTAAAATAAAAAATAAAAAAGGGTGTAATTTTGACGTTTTTTGTCAAATATTTGCCTTAACGTTTCCGCCCGGATTGTCTACAGCTAATTTGCCTGCATAGATCCGCCAAGCGCCGTCTTCGAAGAAAGCGATTTTTATGTTGTAGATTTTTTCATATTGCCCGCCGTCTTCGTTTACTGTTTTTCCTATAACGGTATAAATTGCGGTTGGGTCATTTTTAGTCAGTGTTGTTTTGGCAATTGTGACATTAAAGATTTCAGGTTCCAAGTAATTCTTGTTGTTTTTTAATGTAATTCCGTTAACTGTAAGCTGATTTATGCCTCCGCCGTTGCCGTTACCGTTGCCATTATTCCAGTTTACCTCAGTTATGGTAGGTATGACCGATTTAGTCCAAATTTCGATATTTTTGAATTCAGCAAAGCTTAATTCGCTGCATGTGTGGCCGTCCTCACTCCCCATGTACCCGGCATAGAAACCAAAGTCGTTACCGCCGGTGTAGCCCGCGGGTTTTTTTGAAGCATCAGCAGTTGTTACATTAAATGAAAAGATTTCCTCGTCGTCTCGCATTACTGAAAAAGCCTGCTGTGAAGATTTAATTTCGTAAAGGTAGATTTGTGTTGAGTTTTCGAGATCCATTGTATCCAAAATGGGTGTGGCACTGATGAGATTTGAATGCTCATATAATATGTTGAAATCCATATGGTCAAGCATTCTGACGACAATTTGACTCTCATGGTTGCTGTTATAGCCATTTTTTGGTTCTAAGGAGAAATAATAACCGCTGATTGTTTCATCGTCATTTTCTACACAGTTAACTAAGAATCCTACAGAACGCAAGGAGTGCCAACGCTGAGGTGCCGGAGTATCGCTGCCGACTGGGTAAATTGAGAAAAACATGGAAAACTTGAAGGTTTTTTCGGTTGAGTCGCTTTCTTTGTAATACAGATAGTCAGAATGACGACCGGTATAATACCCATAGAAATATGCCTCATTACCATCCAATTGAATATGGGAATCGTCATTCGGAAAATGTCGCCGCGGAGGGGTAAACGCACCGTCGTCGCCAATTGTGTGGGCTTCTATGTATGTCCAAGGAATGTCGCCGACGTCTTGTTTTGGGGTAAATCTTACACCTTTTCCTATTGTCACACTTGTATCTGTTTCCGCTAGAGCTGTTAGCGGCAGAAGCGCCGCGATTATGACGGCGCTGATGACCAGCGCCGCGAGTTTTGTATTATATTTTTGTATAATAGACATTTCTCATATCACCTTATTAAAGAAGTGAGGTGTGCTCTATATATTTGTGACTGTCAGACGACAATTACGTGAAAGTTTTTGTGCGCAAATTTGCTATAGTGTGCGTTCGGGTTCACGGGTTTTGTTGCGTTTGTGGGCCTGTTCTTTTTGAAGGGCTTTTGTTTGAGTTTGTTCAATTTTGGCTATAAGTTCCGCGCTGTTGGGGCTATTGATGATTTCGTTCCATTTGGCGGCATATTCTTGGGATTTTTGGGTGAGGGCGTTTCTAGAGATTGGTGTTTTTGGGGTGATATATCGGGTTGGAGAGGTTACTTTCGATAGAGGTTTTGGATTTCTGTAGGTCAATAACGTTTTTGACAAGTTTTTTGTCGTTATCTTCCGTTATAATTTTCGCCATTTCTTCGGCGGTCACGCCATGCTTGACGAGTGCGCCGTAGAGCTTGTCTTGCGAAGTTTTCAAAATCGCTATTGTTTTTTGACATGATTCATGGTTTATTGTTTCTAAAAAATTGATTTGTTTTTGCAGAAATTGGAGTTCGTTGATATACACGAGTTTATCTTTACTATCCACGATTATTCGCTCCTGTTTTAAGACAAAAAAGGGGTTAAACGGTTTTGCGCGTTATATAGTAGGGCTGTTTTTGCACGCGGCAGAAATTTTTCGGCATAGGGTACAAAAGAACAATGTCGCGCAGGCTTGCGAATTCTTCGGGCTTTATGATGCGTTTTTCGTTGTCTTGCGTGCTTGATTCGCTTTCTCCCGTGTGGTATCCGTAATAGGGGTCTTTATTCGTAGTTGATGTGTTACGCATTTTTTCATATGTGCCAACCATTTTTGAGAAATATTCTTGTGTGTCCGCGTCGGTCGCGCCTAAAACGGCTTTAAATGAGCATGTGTCCGCAATCACCTTTCGAGCGTCGTGCCCGTAAATCATTTCCAGTTGCGCGAGGCTTTGAGCAATTAAACAGATGGTGATTTTTTTACTGCGCAAAGTTGCCAATGCGTCGGTAATTGAGGAATTTTGCCAAGTCGCGGGAATTCGTCGAGCAAGAATAAAATCGGCCGGTTATAATGGGTTTCAGGTCGTCTTTCAAAGAAGGTGATAAACTGATTCACCATCAGCGTTAGGAGGCTTTCCCATTGACGCAAAAGGTGTTCGGGGATTTTTATGTACACGTCATAGCCCGCTTCTAAGGCTGTCGGGGATATGGCCGGTTTTCCTTCTGTCGGCGTTAATGCCCTGACGATTTCATCATCTGTGACTTCGGTGGGTTCGGTGCCTTTGACTTCGATGATGCCGGTGCCTTGGGTAATTATATAGATTTCTTCTGTACCTTTGAGGTGGTGGGCAACAGTAGTGACACCTGGCTTTACAAGGGCTACAGCTATAGAGATTCTGCCGTCGCTTGAGCTATAATTTTCTGCAACAAAGCATCGTTCAGGGGTAGAGGTCAGGCTTAGATTGCTTGCTTTAACAATTAGGGGCTTCAGGGGGTTTCATATCCCAAATGATTGCTGCAACGTTTAAATCAATCGGCAACATAAACTCAAACCTTTATTTTATATCCAGTCATCTGATAATGGTGTAGGTAGAGGTTTGTCAAATCGCTATAAATAGCGCTTGGTTCTTTATATGCTGGATTTGATATGGCTCTGGATAGCTTTAAACCACATATTGTCTGGCTGATTCTCAACAGCAACCCCGAAGAAGCCCTAAAACTACTCGCCGAAAACTATCAAGTCGCCATCCCAAGCCTCAAAGTCGGCATGCCAAAAAAGCACAAACACAAAGCAGAGGGATGCTACACGGCAAAAAACCAAACAATCTATGTCCGCAACAGCGACACACTGTTTATACCCTTTGTCATCCTCCATGAATTCTATCATCATCTACGAAGCCGAGCAGTAGATAGAGTACATCGGGGCACCGAAAACCACGCTAACCGATTTGCCATGGATTTCATTGTACAATATCAAGAAGCCGTAAAAAAAGCACAAGAAGAGAGCAATCAGTAAAAATCTTCGTCATCGCACTCCAACGGCGAAGTTACTTCTATGGGCACCCTGTCACCGTTTGAATCATAAGCAGCTATACAAGTTTTACCAGTGTAGGGATAACCCACGATCATCAAAACACGCCCAAAAAAATAGTTGAGATCCACATGACTGGGCGAAATGTTGCCGGAAGGATGAGAATGCACAGTCCCAACCAAACTAAAATCACCTGCAAACATGTAGGGATTAAAGTGAACCTCGCCCTCGCCATGAACTGCAAACGGAGCCAAAACCAAGTCAGTAATGGATATGATGCCTTTGCTTTTTTTACCCCTAAGCAACAAAAAGCTTTCTCGGGGATAGAGCTCCATAGCACCTGCATAGATAGCATCTAAGATATTGCTTGGAATATGGATGGTAAGGGCTTGCGGCATAGCATCAAGAGTGAACTTATTGTCAGTTAAGAAGCTTTACCCCAAAAACACCTCATACCCGATAGATAAGGGAAAGTTCCAACAAAGAATAGTTTCTCGGTACTGATTCGGTAAACATTTAAGATACACAAAGAATAAAGTGTGATTTATAGTGCCGGGATGGCAGAGTGGTTAACGCGCGGGCCTTGAGAGCCCGTGGATCATCCGGTCCGCATGGGTTCGAATCCCATTCCCGGCGCTTAACAACCATACACTCCAAAATTCGTTTCACCACATCCCTCCGGCGCTCTCTGATCCGTCTGGCCCTTCTGCAAGTTTAAGTCCCAAAAAGTCTAAAAACAGAATAGCTCATAACTAAAATGGCGCCTGGAAAATATGTAGCAAACAAAATAACGATAAAATGGGCTACTAACCGTTCTCAAAATACCCCCTTGAAGATTCAAGCAATTTGTCGAAAAAGTTATATTGTAACTTTGCTTCAAAGCGTGGCTATTATCCGGGCGAGAAGACAGTTTATGATAAAGATGAACAATATCGTCAAGAGTTTCGGTGGGCAACCCGTATTGTCTGATGTTACCTTTGAGACCCGAGAGAAAGAAATTTTTGGACTGCTTGGGCCATCCGGTGCGGGTAAGACGACGATTATTAACATTCTGACAAATCAACTGGATGCGGATGGGGGCAGTCACAGTATCGGCGCAACGCCCTTTGAAACAGGGTTGATGCTCGATGAGGACGGGTTGTATCCTCGGTTGAATTGTCTTGAAAATTTGAATGTTTTCGCAGGGATTTATGGAATTCCACGTAATAAATCAATGGAGGCGTTAAAGCGCGTCCACTTGGAGGATGCATCAAGAAAAGCAGTCAACACTCTCTCAAAGGGAATGCGGCAGCGGTTGGCGCTGGCAAGGGCGATTCTACATGAACCTACGGTATTGTTTCTTGATGAGCCGACCAGTGGACTTGACCCCGTAACGGCGCGCGGCATACATAAACTGATACAGACTTTGCGCGAAAATGGCGCGACCATATTTCTGACTACTCACAACATGGATGAAGCGGTGAAGCTTTGTGACCGGATAGCGCTTCTGCACAGGGGGAAGATTGTTGAACAGGGGGCTCCAGCTGAGATTTGTCAGCGGCACAATGCAGTAAAAACCGTGCCAGATTTGGAGGCTGTTTTTATCAAGTTAACGGGAGTGGAATTGGAATGAGAAGCGCAAAAGCAATTTTTATCAAACAACTACAGGATACGTTTAAAAATCGCATGATATTGATCCAGTTTGCCATGTTTCCAATCATGGCATTTGTTATGACTGAATTGGTGGCAAAGGCAAACGATGGAATACCTAACAACATGTTTGTCACAATGTTTGCCGCAATTTTTGTGGGGATGACGCCCCTTGTAATGACTAATTCGGCCATTGCCGAGGACCGGGAGCATAAAAGTTTGCGTTTCCTTGTGATGGCAGGTGTTAAACCATATGAATATCTGTTGGGCATTGGAGGGTTTGTCTTAGTGGTTTGCTCGCTTGCGTCGGTTGTATTTGGTTTAATCGGGGGATTTGCAGGTATGGAGTTTGTGAAATTTGTATCTGTGTTGATACTTGGTTCTGTTGCATCCATACTACTGGGCTCTATCATTGGTATTCTTTCTAAAAATCAGCAGGCAGCCACTGCAGTAGGCACACCTGTATTTATGATTCTCGCGTTTACTCCAATGATTGCGAGCTTTAATGAAACAATTGAAAAAGCAGCAGATATCTTTTACACCCAACAGATAAATGTACTTGTAAACGATTTTTCTGTGGGAGTCACAAAACCGTTCTTGATTATCATGGCAAATATAGCTATTTTATTGGTTTTATTCATATTAGCTTATAAGAAAAAAGGATTAAAAATCTGATAAGACTATCTGACAAACACACCTAACAACATTTCCCATCATCCAGCGCGGATGATCTTGTTTCGCGCTTTTTACACCATACCGATATAGATGAGAATTCCATACTATTCGGCGCATTGTTCTTTGATTCCTTTGGGCAAAGCGGGGTAAAACTAAACTCACTACAGAGCAACCCTCTAAGCGGGGTATTGTTTTGTGAGAAAATGGGAGCACGCAAAAATCAGACCCATAAAACAAAGCCACATAATCGCCAAGGACCCCTTACGGCCAAAAACCCAACGGTTGCATACATAATGAAACACAACCTTTAACAAATAAAAAACATCATATTCCTTGTCTCGCCGAAAATGAGCACCCATAACGACGGACTTGGCAGAGGAACACAAGAAACATAAATCTTGCACCTATGACCGCGTGAGTTCTACCCAATTATGGAACAGGCGAGAACGGGCATAACTTCCCGCGCCGAGAGAGCTTCACCAAGCTTAAAGCGACGCTCAGCTGTGAGGTGAAGTGTTAGGTTACGTCGGGAGACATCAGCCCGCAAAAACAAGCATAAACCAGCACCTAACTTTTTAAGCTAAAGAAACACATTAAAGCTGTTAACTCAAATGCTGGAATAACCGTGGATATAGAGAAAAAAATTGAACTCATCTGCAGACCACCCGCTGAGGAACTCGTAACAACTGAAGACCTCCAAACACTCCTAGAAACCGAAGAACACCCCATCGCCTATAACGGATGGGAACCCTCAGGCCTTGCACATCTGGGCACAGGTGTAATCTGCGCTTATAAAATGAAAGACTTCGCTGAAGCCGGCATCCGCTTCAAGGCGTTTCTTGCTACATGGCACGCGTGGCTAAACAACAAATTAGGGGGGGATCTTGAGCTTATCCGCAAAGCGGCTGAGCTGTTTCGGCACAGTTGGCTTGCCTTAGGGGTTCCGGGGGACAAGGTTGAATTCATCTACAGCGATGAGTTATACAAAGATCTTGATTACTGGGCAAAAATGTTGGTGGTTAGTAAAAATCTTACGCTGGCGCGCACCACCCGTACGCTTGAAATCGCGGGGCGCAAGGAAGGGGAAGCGCACTATGTTAGTGACTATATCTATACGCCCATGCAGGTTGCGGATATTTTTCATATGAAGGTCAAAATTTGTCAGTTGGGTATGGATCAGCGTAAGGCGAATATGGTGGGTAGAGAAATTGGTGAAAAGCTGGGGTTTTGGAAACCTGTTTGTGTACATCATCATCTTTTGCAGGGTTTAGAGAAACCTGCGGTGTGGCCAATACCTGAGGGCCAGGAGCGGGAGGCTTTGGCATCTGCCAAGATGTCAAAGAGTAAACCTAAAACCTGCATATTTATCTATGATTCGCCGGAGGAAATTAAGGAGAAAATGGCGCGGTCTTTTTGTCCGGAGGGGATAGTTAAATTTAATCCGGTCATGGATATTGCCAAGTATATTATTTTCCGAGAGAAGCCAGTATTTAGCATTGAGCGGCCGGCGAAATTTGGCGGCAGCATCCAGTTTGAGAGTTATGAGGATTTGGCCAGCTGTTATGCGCAGGGTAAGCTACATCCTATGGATCTTAAAGGGGGGGTTGCGGTGGAGCTTGCAGAGATTTTGGAGCCGGTACGCCGCTACTTTACCAACCACAAAGAGGCCCTGGACTGTCTTGAAACAGTGCGTAAGGCGCAGATAACAAGGTAGCAACTTTGTCGACTCATCTAAGAGACCGGCTTGAAAAAATCGATGCCGTTATAGCTAAATTGGCAGAACAATCCAAAAATGGCAAGCCGATGGTTGTTGAGGGTAAAAAGGACGCGGATGCACTATCTGAATTAGGGGTTGAAGGCAAAGTGTTGACGGTAAAGTCGGGGGGCAAATCCTTTTTGCAAGCCGCCGATGAAATCGAGGCTTTGGGGGTAGTGGAGGTTATTTTGTTGTTGGATTTTGATCGCAGAGGCCAAGAAGGCACAAAATGGCTTCAAAGAAACCTGGAACGCACAACCACCAAAGTCAACGTACGGTTTTGGCGTGAACTAGCCGCTTTGATCAGCCATGACATACAATGCATAGAGAGCCTACCAGCATATTTAGCAACTACGCAACAAAAAGCCGCAGGATAACCTAAAGACGGTTATTGTTTTTGGAATTGGTTTTTATGGCGTTTAAAAGTTTAAAGAGTAAAATAGAAAAGGTTAGCCAGAAAAGTCCAAGCAAACAGCCGCCTAAAACATCACTAAACCAGTGAACATTAAGATATATTCTATCAAAACCTACCACCGAGCATATGGTAACTGTTGAGGCGATGAGCAAAGCTCGGGGTTTGGGGGTTTTCCAATGACACCAAGCAAAAAAGGCAAGTAAACCACAAAAAACTATACTCCCAGCGGTATGGCCACTTGGAAAAGAGTAACCTAAATCAACAATTAAACCATCTAGCGGCCGAGAAGAATGAACCAACGCCTTAAAGAAGGCAACAAAAACAACCACACCCCCCATAGTGACCAACAACCATAGGCTTTGGAGCCGATAGTTTTTGTAGAAAAGATAACCCGCAAAAACCAAACTGGCAACAAGTAAACTATAAGTATCAAAGGCATACGAGACGCCAATAGCAGCTACAGTTGCCCAACCGGATTGGATCGTAGGCACCCAACAGTTAACAGCAAGATCAAAAGCCACCAAATGATCTCTAAACAGTAAAACACAAAGAAAAGCAACAAGAAAAGCCAAACTAACAACTAACCATTTCCGACTATCACGCAGTGACTCAAGCAAACAAGCACGCGTCACTCTAAAACGGCTCGCCATGTCCATCTATAGACAATATGAGTAACTAATGCTTTTAAACCAAACGAATAGTACACAAACAACCCAGCACACACCAACTAATTGGATGATTCCCTGAAACTTTTATGAAATATCACAATATCAAAAGGCGAACAAAATGCCTGTTGTACTTGTGAAAGCAGATAACTCCAAAATGTATCATCAGACCAACAGGGAGATTTTGGGAGGGCCGGGGCCGAGATTTGAACTCGGGCGAAAGGCTCCACAGGCCTCTATGCTGCCAAGCTACATCACCCCGGCCACAAATCCATACATTACTTGTGATTCCGGCTGCTTAACACAATCACGGAATATCACCAATGCAGGCCAAGATATAGCTATTTTCTTTTACGCATCAACTGAACCCCATCAAACAACAAGTAAGGCTCAAACCCCACTTCACCAAGCGCTATGGCTTCCTCAACAGAAGAAACCGCTCGTACCACAAACGTGTCGTCTTTCATACCGGCGAACAGGGCCTTGTCAAGTTGTATGTAGAGCATCGTGTTCTCTATACTGCGGTATCCAAGAAACGTCTGGACATATATGAGGTCTTTAGTGTAGTGATAGAGCATCGTGGCTTTCCAGTGTCTTAGGGTGTGGAAGTGGATTTCTTTAAGTCGGGGGTTCGCAAGTTTCTCGGAGGTTTTCCGTCGGGCGCGCATCAGTTGGTTTTTGAGGCTGTAGAAGGTTCGGTTATAGAATACGTATTCGCTTGTATGCGGCAGGTTACCCAGCATGGTTAGTAGTTTTATTGAGATGTTTGGGAAGCTTCGGCTGTTGCTGTTCTTCTCAGGGTTGTTGCAGCATATGACTCTGCGTTCGCAGTCGACATCGATCCATCGTAGTGCGAGTGCTTCTCCGGCTCGCATCGCAGTCTCCTTAAGCAACTGTAGGAAACAAGCTAACGCATTGGAGGACGCCGCTATTATCTGATCAATCTCGTCTTCAGAGGGTATGAAGGGTATCTTACGGATTACCGTATTCTTCGGTTCCGTCCAGCTGTACCCATAGTATTTGAGGTACTGTGTATAGGCGTTTATGACGTTGCGTCGTCGGTTGCCGCCCCAGGTCTGCAGAGAAATCACCTGCTTAACCGATTCAGAATCCGCCAAGCTGGCTCCTCGGCGTTTAAGTAACGAGAGGATTTTATGGCTCATTTCTATGGTGGCGTCTTTGTATCCGTCGCGTTTCATATGTAAGTGGTACTCGATTAAACATGGCTGACTATCCAAATCTAAGGCTGAGGGGATACTATTGTTGCTGCGGTTATTGTTGTTATCAACCAAACTTTGGTTGGTTTGGTTTTTTACATTCATGTTTTTCGACTCCACAGAGGGGTCGCCTACATGTAGTTGTCTATGTGTTTCGGCGCATCGGATATAGGTTTCGCGTCTGCTTGAACCGCAGGCTCGGCAGATGTAGCGTTGATTAGGAACTTTACCTTTTTCGCGGTGGTGTCCGTTGCGGCTAAGCAGGGTTGAACCGCAGGCTTTGCAAGCATGAAGCGGCGCAGGTGCTGGTGAGGTGGGTGGATTCAAAAAGTCACTTCCTAAAATATTAGAGGGGAGGGGGGAGTGTAAGTTGTGGTTTGGGTGGTTCGGGTTGTGCTGCTATGGTGGTTGTGGTTTGGTTGTAGAGGGCTAGGCATCCTATGTATCGCCGTGTTTCGATGTCAAGCGTGTCACGTGTCAAGTGTGGATTTTTAAAGCATAAATTGAACTCTTTTTCCAAAATGGAGCGATTTAAATCGGTTAACACTTGACATTTCGTATTTGTCAAGCGTGTGTCAAGCGTCGCATCTGTTTTGTCAAGTGACCCCTGCACAGACAAATCCGTATCTAACGGATAATAACGATCCCGACGCGTACGATCAAACGTCTCCTCTCGTATGTTAACATACCCAATATCCTCTAAACGATAAACCCAACGCCTAATCGTCCGATCCGTCCGACGCTTCCGGCCATTCTCAGCCGCATACTTGTTATAATCATCAGTCAATTCAGTTAACAAAATCCCGTCCGTATACGGTTTTATGAACTGCGTATAAAACCGCAAAGTCTCCGGGTCAGTCCCAGTCTTAGTTATGTCGTTGATTTTGTCAAAGATATCCATAGCTTTCAAGGCATCATCAGGAGATGGAACAAGCAAATGCTTTGCGCCGTCAAATATGATTTTGCGGTTAAATAAATGGAACAAAGCAATCGCCGGTATAAGCTCGGTTAAGTGGTCAAAGTCCCGCATGTCACGAGGATTCTTGTGCGTATAAAACTTGGGTAAACTCTCATAGGGAATAGTAAATTTGAGATTCAACCGTTGAGCTTCACGTTTTACCATACCGAGATAAACCCGAATAATCTGCTTCGTATAGGTTACCTTCGGGTAATCCGAGGGGTACCGCAGTTTTCTAGATTTCAACTGCACCGCATGCACTATAGCAAGTTTAAATTACATTGGCATGTGTGTTTCAAGGTGTCGGTCTAAATAAGTCCTGTTTCCCATGTTTTTCACAATTATTGACCTTGCTACAGCGTGGAAATAGGACAATGTCTATTCATTTTGCTATA